>CALVUY010000033.1 GCA_944363705.1 uncultured Bacilli bacterium
TTTATCTCTACAATTCTTACTTTTTTATTCAGATTAATTACAAAAACTGACAAAAAAGTTTACAAAGGAAAAAATACTATTTTAATAAATATTGCTTTTATGATTGGAATTGTGCTATAGTTATATTGTAGAAGGAGGTTAGACAAAAGATGGGAGATAATAATAACAATTCAAAACAAGTGTTATTATCAGTGCTTGGTGTAGCAATTTTAGTTGTTGCTGTTGTAGGTGTAGCATTTGCAGCGTTTAGTTATAGTAAGACGGGTGAAAAAGTAAATACAATTACAACTGGTACTATTACAATGAGTTATAGTGAAACTACAAATGGTATTAATTTAACAAATGCACTTCCTATGAGTGATAGTGTAGGAATGAAACTAAGTGAACAAAATCAATATTTTGATTTTACTGTAAATGCTAGTATTACTGGTAATACTACAATTAATTATGCAATTACTGCTACAAAAGAATTAGATAGCGATATTCCAGATGATGGTATCAAAGTATATTTAACTGATATGGATGGAGATGCTGATACTCAAATCCTAGCACCAACTAAAGTTTCTGCTTTACAAAAAACTACAAGTGATGTTTCAGGTGCACCAGATAATCAATACTTGTTAAAATCTGATACATTTGCAGCAAATGGTTCACATGATTATCGTCTAAGAATGTGGGTAGCAGATGATTATACAGTTACTGGTGAATCGCAAACATATAAACTTAGAGTAAATGTATATGGTGCAGCTGATGCACAATAGGAATTTTGTTTTTTAGAGAAGTGTCTAATCTCTGACACTTTTTCTTTTCTAAAAAAATGTCATTATTTTTGTTTCTTTTTTTTTAAAATGATTGTGTAAATATTTTGTTTTGTGGTATAGTTATATTATAAGGAGGATATGAAATGAAAGATAATAATAATTCTAAACAAGTGTTGCTATCAGTACTTGGAGTAGCAATTTTAGTAGTAGCTGTAGTTGGTGTATCATTTGCAGCGTTTAGTTATAGTAAAACAGGTACACAAGTAAATACAATTACAACTGGTACTATTTCAATGAGTTATGATGAAGGGGATAATGCTATTAATTTAACTAATGCTCTTCCAATGACTGATGAAGTTGGTAAAGCTTTATCAGATACAAATCAATATTTTGATTTTACAGTTGGTGCTAATATTACTGGTACTGCTACAATTAATTATGCTATAACTGCTACTAAAGTGGAAGGAGAAAGTACTTTACCGGATACTGCTGTTAAAGTATATTTGACTGATATGGATGGAACTGCTGATGATCAAATTTTAGCACCAACTAAAGTTAGTGAATTAACTGCAACTACTGGTAGTGAGCCATCAGGTACACCAAGTGGTCAATTTATTCTTCATACTGATACATTTAATGCAACTAGTTCACATGATTTCCGTTTAAGAATGTGGGTGGCTGATGATTATGTAGTTACTGGTGATTCACAATCTTACAAGCTTAAAGTAAATGTATATGGTGCTGCAGCAGCTCAATAGAAGTTTAATTTAGAAAGTGTCTAATTTTGGCGCTTTTTCTTTAGCAAAAAATCTTGATATAATGATTTTTTTTATGCTATATTCTATATTATAGAAGGAGGTTAAAAAGTGAAAGACAATAATAATTCTAAACAAGTATTATTATCAGTATTAGGTGTTGCAATTTTAGTTGTTGCTGTAGTTGGAGTTTCATTTGCGGCATTTAGTTATAGTAAAACTGGAGAGCAAGTAAATACAATTACTACAGGTACTATTACAATGAGTTATAGTGAAACTACTAATGGTATTAACTTAACTAATGCTCTTCCAATGACTGATGGTGTTGGAAAAGCATTACAAGATGAAGATCAATATTTTGATTTTACTGTTAACGCTACTATTGCAGGTAATACAACAATTAATTATGCAATTACTGCTACTAAAGAAGCAGATAGTACTTTACCAGAATCTGGAGTTAAACTTTATTTAACTAATATGGATGAAGATGCTGATAGTCAAATAATGGCTCCAACTAAATTTAATGCTATACCTAAAACTACAGCAGGTGAAGTATCTAGTGCTCCAGCTGATCAAGCAGAGTTATATAATGGAACATTTAATTCTACTGATTCACATGATTATCGTTTAAGAATGTGGGTAGCAGATGATTATGTAGTTACTGGTACATCCCAAACTTTTAAAGTAAGAGTAAATGTATATGGTGCTGCAGCAGCACAATAGAACTTTAAATTATAAGGTGTCTGATTTCTGACACTTTTTTCTTTATAAAAATGTTGTCATAGTTATTTTCTTCGTGTTATAGTTATATTGTAGAAGGAGGAAAGAGTAAATGGAAAATAATAATTCTAAACAAATGATATTATCAATACTTGGAGTAGTGATTTTAGTTGTTGCTGTTGTAGGAGTATCATTTGCAGCGTTTAGTTATAGTAAGACAGGTGGAAAAGTAAATACAATTACTACAGGTACTATTACTATGAGCTATAGTGAAGATACTAATGGTATTAATCTTAGCAATGCTTTGCCTATGTCTGATGATCAAGGAAAGGCTTTATCTGGTTCAAATAATGTCTTTGATTTTACAGTAACTGCTACTATTAACGGCTCTGGTAATACTACAATTAATTATGATGTAACAGCGACTAAAGAGAGTGATAGTACTCTTGATGATAGTGCTGTAAAAGTATATTTGACTAGTATAGATAATAGTGCAGATACGCAGGTTTTAGCTCCAACTAAAGTTAGTGCTTTAACAAAAACTGGTAGTTCTGAAGCAAGTGGTGCTCCTAATGGTCAATATAAACTTACAACTGGTACTTTTACATCTACTACTACACGTAAATATCGTTTAAGGATGTGGGTTGCAGAAGATTATTCTAGTTTAAGTACTTCAGGTACATATAAATTAAGAGTAAATGTATATGGTGCAGCTGCCGCTCAATAAAAGTGTATAACACTTTTTTCTTTTCTTGCTAAACTTTTATATATGTGATATATTTTTATTGTAGGAGGCTTGTTTATGGAAAATAAAAATATTAATAAAGATTCTAACTCTAAGTCAGTAGTTTTAATTATTATTTGCGTTATTGTTTTAATTCTAGCTGTTATTGGAGTAAGTTATGCTGCTGTTTTTTATTCTAAAACTGGGGAAAAAGTTAATAGAGTTACAACAGGTACTATAACGATGAGTTATAGTGAAAATACTAATGGTATTAATTTAACTGATGCATATCCTATGACAGATGATATTGGTAGAAGTTTAAATGATGTAAATCAATACTTCGATTTTACTGTTAATGCAACTATTGGTGGAAATACTATAATTGATTATGTTGTTACTGCTACTAAGGAAGCAGATAGTACTTTACCAGATAATGCTGTAAAAGTATATTTAACTAGTTTAAATAGTGGAAATGAATCTCAAGTATTAGAACCTACTAAAATTTCAGAGTTGCAGATTACTTCTCAGAATGCAGCAGGAGCACCGGACGGTCAGTTTGTTTTACTTAATAGTACTTTTAGTCAAACTGAAGCACGTAATTATCGTTTAAGAATGTGGGTTGCTAGTGATTATGTTCTTCCTGATTTTAGTCAAACTTATAAATTACGTGTAAATGTTTATGGTAGTGTAGTTGAATAGAATAATATAGTACAGTTTGTCTGTACTTTTTTCTTTACCTAAAAAAGTTAGTGTGATACAATTATTTTAGAATACGAGGGAGAGTTAATTATGAATAATCAAAATTATAATGATGAAGTTATAAAAAAAGAATCAAATAATAAAATATTTATTATTATTATTTGTTTACTTATTTTTATTATTATGGTAATAGGTGTTTCTGTTGCTACTTTTACTTATACAAAAGAAAATAAAAGTATAAACACAATTAGTACAGGTAATATTTATTTAAATTATACTGAGGATACTAATGGAATAAATATTACAAATGCTTATCCTATGGCTGATGAAGTTGGAAAAACATTAACTAATGAAGATCAATATTTTGATTTTACGGTTGAGGCATCTTTACAAGGTAACGTTGTTGCTAATTATGAAGTTGCAGCAGAGAAAGAGTCTTCTTCCACTTTGGATAATAATGAAGTTAAATTATATTTAGAAAAGAAAGTTGATAATTCATATCAAGAAGTAATGGCTCCTACTCATTTTACTCCACTTAGAGAGAGTACTGATTTAGGAACAATGGCAGGTACAATGTTATTAGATAGTGGTACTATTTCTGAAAGTTCAACTGTTAATTATCGTTTAAGAATGTGGGTGGATGCTAATACTATTTTAGATAATTTAGAAAAAAGTTTTGGTGTTAGAGTTTCTATTAAAGCAAAAGTAGATTTATCAGAATAATTTTCTTTAATTACTTTTTCTTCTTTTAAAGTTGTGCTATTATATACTTTAGAATAATAAGTGGGTGATAACTCGATGAAAAAAAATAAAGATTGGTTAACTACGCTTAAGAAGATATTACATTTTATTACGACAGTTCTAATGTATTCTATTTGCTTGATAATGATAATAGTTTTCTTAGTGTTTGTAGTTAATTTTATTGATAAGCAATATAATTTAAAATCTGGCAAGAACAAAAAAGATCTTTTTTCAGCATACACTATAGTTAGTCCTTCTATGGTTCCAGCTATTAATGTTTTAGATGTTGTTGTTACTATGAGGGTAAATAATCCTGAAGATTTGAAAAAAGGGGATATAATAACATTTAATTCTACTGATTATAGATATTCTGGGGTTCTTGTTACGCATAGAATTGTTAACATAGAAAAAACAAGTAGTGGAGAATATTTATTTACTACAAAGGGTGATAATAATAATACTCAAGATTCTTCAAGAATTAGTTTTGGTGAAATATATGGTAGAGTTTTATTTAGAATTCCTAAAATAGGTTATATTCAATATTATCTTAGTTCTATTTTAGGATGGGTTGCTATTATTATAGTTCCTGCAGTTATGATTATAGGTTATGATATATATAAATTAATAAAGACTTTAAAATCTAAAGATGATAACGCTAAGAAGATTGATAATAAAAAAGAAAATACTAAAAATAAAAGGATTAAGAAGGAAAAAGAAGGAAGGTTTAAAAAATGAAAAAAATAGTTTTGTTACTTTTGGCAGGAGTTGCTTTATTTGCTTTTATTTTTACAACTTCAATATTATGGTATAGATTCTTTTATAATGATTCAGATGCTAGTAATAGTGTTAGTTCTGTTAATGTTCAGCTTGGTGATAACAATGTAATAGATGAAAGTGGTTTGATACCTTTGGATGATGAGACTGCTAAGACTATTACTCCTTATGAATTTAGGGTTGAGAATAATAGTACTAATGATACTACTTATAATGTCTTATTAGAAGATACTGTTATAAGCGATGATGCAAATTATACTAATAAAGAGTTGCTTTCAAGAAATCAGTTAAGATATCAATTATCTTTAAATGGTAATGTTATTAAAGTAGGTAATTTGAATGAAATTGAAAATAATATTTTAGATACTAGGAATATAGCTTCTTCACAAGTTAATAATTATCAGTTGCGTATTTATGTGGGAGAGTCTTTCCAAAATACTGATTGGCAGAATAAATATTATCATTTTAATATTAATGTGCAAATGGAGGATGAAAATGTATGAAAAAAGTTCTTTTAGAATATGCTAATGTTTTTGCTTATACTATTACGGGATTAATTTTTGGTCTTTCCTTCTTTTTACTTTTTATTAATTTTTATCATATGCAGGAGTTAGCAGAGACCGTTGATGTTAGTTCTTATAATGATACTAATAAGGTAAGTGTAGAAAGTAAGATTGAAACTATAAGAAATAATATAAGTGTTTATAATCAATCTACTTATACTGGTTCTCTTAATATTTATGGTCTTAATACTGTTCAGTTGAAGTTACAGGATTGTCTTGAGATATTAGAGAGTGATGATATGATGAAGTATTTTGAATTAGATGAGATAGGTATTAAAGATAGTTATAATTTTACTTTGAATTTTAAAAATAAAATATTAAATGATTGTTTAGTTATGCAGGTTAAATCTATATTTAATACTGATACAGTGGCAATGTTACCTAATTTTAATATTATAAAACCTTATGTAGAACTTAATTTAGATACTTTATTAGATTCTACTAATTATGTTCAAAGTAATATTGAAAATTCTGATCATTATTATTTCAGTACAGAAACTAATAAAGCTAATTTCTTTAATTTAGTAGATGATAGTTATTCAGATATTATGAATAGTTATCAGAGTTCTCTTGATTTACTTGTTGAGGTTTCTAATTGGTATAGAAATGTAGTATTAGGAGGTTAGATGATGAAGAAAATTTTTAATTGGTTATTTTATGGTCTTAAATTTCTTCTTTTAATAGCGTCTTTGGGTTTGACTTTGTTTGTTTTAATTAGAATGAATGTAAGACTTGAAAAAAATATGATGTCAGTTTTACCAGAATTAGTTCCTTTTGCTCTTTTATTAATTTTGTTTATAGTCAATATGATTTTTAAACAAAAAGGTGTTAATGAAAACATTTTTTATAATTTAACTTGTTGTTTGGTTTTAGCAACAATTGTATGTGTAACATTAAGGGCTGTTTTTGATACTAATATGGTTCTTAATGAAAAATATGGGTATGGTGTAGATTTTAACTTTTTTGATAATTTTGTTGCTTATATAAATATTATGTTATATGGTTTATCAATTGCTAATATTTTGTTTATGTTTAGGGAAAAAGAAGATAAAGTTCAAAAGTCTAAGAAATTAAAGAAAGCTTAGACTTTTTTCTTTACAATTATTTTAACTCTTAATATAATCTAAGTTGTAGTTGAAATTAAAGGAAGTGTGTTTTGTGGAAGAGTTTAAATTTAAGAAAAAGTTCGGACAAAATTTTTTACAGAATAAAGCTGTTATTGATAAGATTGCTAAAGTTGTTTTAGTTAAATCAGAGTCTTTAATTATAGAAGTAGGTCCTGGTAGTGGTAATTTAACTGTTACTTTAGCTGAACTATATAAAGATAGTAATATTTTGGCTTATGAAATAGATAATAATTTAGAGGATATTCTTTCTGTTAGACTTAAGGATTATAATAATGTAAAAGTCTTATTTTCTGATTTTCTTAAGGCAGATATTGCTTTAGATGTGAAAGAATATTCCTATAATAATATTTATTTTGTTAGTAATGTACCATACTATATAACTACTCCTATACTTTTTAAATTGATTGATAGTAATTTAGCTTTTGAAAAAATTGTAATGATGGTTCAAAAAGAGGTTGGGGATAGATTTTGTAGTAAAGTATCTACAAAAGATTATGGGGCTCTTACTGTTATTCTTAATTATTTTTTTGATGTGAGAAAAGAATTTGTTGTTGATAGAAATCAGTTTTATCCTAGACCTAATGTAGATAGTGTTGTTGTGTCTTTTAGTAGAAAAGAGATGCTTGAAGAGTTAGCAGATAAAGATTTTTTTATAAAACTTGTTCATGATAGTTTTCAGTTTAGGAGAAAGACTTTAAGAAATAATTTAAAGAAATATGATTTAGAATTAGTAGAGAATGTTTTAAATAAATATGGATATGATTTGAGTGTGAGAGCTGAGGCTTTAGATTATAAAATATTTGTTGAGATGGCTAATACTTTATATAAATCATAATTATTTCTTTTAAACATATAATTTAACGGGTGAATTTTATGTTTAAAATAGGTGATGTTGTAACTAGGAATTCTTATAATAACGATATAATATTTACAATTATTGATATTAAAGATGATATAGCTTATTTAAAAGGAATAGATGTTAGACTTTATGCTGATAGTAGTTTAGATGATTTAGAAAAGGCTCTAGTAAAATATGATAATAATAAAGACCGTAATGATGCTTTAAAGATTAAAGATATGCTAAATTTAGATAGAAGTGAATACTTTTATTTGCCAGGAAAAATTTTACATATTGATGGGGATAAGGATTACTTGAAAAGATGTATAGATTTTTATAAAGATATGCATTTAGAAGCTTATGGGGTTAATTTGGATGAAGAAAGATTTGAAAGAGATATTACTTCTTGTTTAAAAGAGTATAAACCAGATATTTTAGTTATTACAGGACATGATTCTTTTAAGAAAAATAAAGATAAGAATAATTTGTCTAGTTATCAGAATTCAAATAATTTTGTTAAGGCAACTGTTAAAGCTAGAGAGTATGAGAGAAATCAAGATAAACTTATTATAATAGCAGGAGCATGTCAGTCATTTTATGAAGATTTAATTAAAGCAGGTGCTAACTTTGCTTCTAGTCCTAAGAGGATTAATATTCATGCTTTGGATCCTGCTATAATAGCAAGTGCTGTAGCATTATCTCCTAAGAATAAAGAAATTGATTTAATAAGTCTTTTAGATAAGACACATTACGGTAGTGATGGTATGGGTGGTATTATTACTAATGGTGTTATGTATGTGGGGTATCCTAGATGAATGTTGACAAAGTAAGAGATGAGGTTAAGTCTCAAGAAGGAAAGATACTTCATTTTAAATTTAATGGTAGTAGAAATCAAATAGTAGAATTTGATGGGGAAATAATAGAGACATATCATTCTATATTTGTAGTTAAATTAGTTGATGATAATAATATTAAATCTTTTTCATATAGTGATTTGATTACTTCTAGTTTAGAGATACTTAAGTAGTTTATTTTGTGGTATACTTAGTATAAGAGGTTGTGATTTATATGAATATTGATAACATTGCTATAGTTAGAGCGACTAATATTATTCCATTTGATGGAGTTATTAATCCTATTAGTGAAGTTCCATATTTAGTTAAACCAAATGGAATGCAGATTAGTTTTATGATTAGTGATTTGTTAACTGAACAAGGTATACTTGAATCATATGATTTTACTAAAATTAATGATGAAGAGTATCAAACAAAAAGAAAAGAAATTTTAGATAGTTATTTACCATATATTTCTTCATATAATTCAGTGGTTTTATTTTCTTTAAATGGTTTAGTTCCTGATGATATGAATAATACGTTTAGTAATAAGAATTGTGTAATTGTTGATGGTTTAAAAGAGCATATTTCTGATGTTGTTTCTTTGATGCCTACTGATACTGCTATTAAAGGAAAAGTTATTATTTCTTCAAGTGGTGTTTTGCTTATTAAAAAAGATTTTTATAATTCTTTAAGTGATTTTGATAAAAGTAGGTTATGTAATCTTAACTTTACTGTGAAAATAGTTAATGGAAGTTTAGAGGAGGCAGTAAAAGAAACTCTTACTAATAGTGATAGATTTCATTATGAAAAATTATCTTTAACAAGAAGTGCTGGTGGTTTTTTTCCTTCAGAAACTAGTGAAGATACTAAAAGAGTAATTAATGAAATAGCAATTTCTTATGATATTCCTCAAGTTTTGTATTATGATTTGCTAACAAAGAATAATGATGATATGGGTAGGCTTTCTTCTGTTGCAAGTGAATATGATAATTCTCTAATTGTTACTAATTATTATTTGGTAAATTTTTATAATTATTTGCTTTCTAATATGGGATGTTCTGCTCTTAAATCTTTTGTTCCTGATTATATGGATTCTATTGAATTTATAAAATCTTTAACTGTTGCTATTAGAAATTATGGCTTAGAAAATTATAAAAAGTTAGTAGATTCATATAATGAGCAATTAGAAAAGGAAAAAGAAATGGGTCTTTTATTAACACCAGAACAAATAGTTAATACGTATAAAGATAAGGGTAATTCATTTAATATTTAGTAAAGTAATTGACAATGTTTTAAAAATATCTTGCAAAAGTTAGTTAACTGGTATAGAATTGACTTATAAGACTTTGTATTAGGAGGTTACATATGAAAATTACATCTGTAAATGTACGTAAAATTGAAAAAGAAGGAAGTCGTATGAAAGGTATTGCATCTGTTTTACTTGATGATTCTTTTGCAGTTCATGATATTAGAATTATTGAAGGTGATAATGGACTTTTTATTGCTATGCCTAGTAGAAAGACTCAAGCTGGAGGATATCGTGATATTGCACATCCAATTAATCCAGAAGTTAGAGCAATGTTTCAAGATAAAATTATTGAAGCATATAATAACATTAAAGATGAAGATACTAAAGAAGATTAATTCTTCTTTTTTTTCATATTTATTTTTCTTTTGCATATCATTTATTAGGTGATGATATGGAAACAAAGGAAGCAATTATTAATAATTATAATCATAGTATTACTATTACAGAAAGAAAGAACTTACTTATTACTGGAGTTAAAAAGATAGAAAACTTTGATAGTGAAGAGTTTTTGCTTGAAACAGTTATGGGATTTTTAGTTGTTAAAGGTGAAGATTTGGAACTTGTTAAATTAGATACATTAGCGGGTAATGTTTCTATTAAAGGCTTGATAAAAGGTTTTTCTTATATGGATGAAAATAATGGTAAAAAAGAAAAAGACGGTTCTAGTGTCTTTAATAGATTGTTTAGATGATGAGTTTATCTGAACAAGTAATAGCTTTAATTTTCTCTTTTATATATGGGGGAATTTTATCAGTCTTATATAATTTTAATTATAATTTGCTTTTCTATAAGAAAAAAAGCATTAAGATTTTCTTTAATATTATATTTGTTTTAGATTTAGTACTTATTTATTTTCTTGTTATGAGAAAAATAAATAATGCGATTATTCATCCATATTTCTATTTGTTTATAATATTTGGCTTTTTTGTATTCTTTGATTTTAGTAAGAGGTTTAGAAAACTATTAAAGATGACTGAAGTCAAGAAAAAAATTAAAAAAGATGACCAAAAGTGTAAAAAGTAACTAGTTAATATTGAACTAGTTTTTTTATGAGTCTATAATATATGTTAGGAAAGTAGGTGAAATTTTAATGGCAAAAAGTAGAAAAAAGAAGAAAAAATTAGGTCCAGTACTATTACTTGGTGTTTCTTTTGCTGTTATTATTTTTACTACGTTTACAATTTTTAGATATTGGACTATGATATATAGTAAATATCAAGAAAAAGGAGAGTTGAAAAAAGAACTTGCTTCTTTGAAAGATAAAGAAGAAGAGTTAGAATCTGATGTTAATAAACTTCAAGATTCTGATTATGTTGCAAGATATGCAAGAGAAAAATATTTTTATTCTAAAGATGGGGAATATATTTTAAAAATACCTGAAGATGATGAAGAGGAAAGTGAGTAATCAGTAAGTATGTGTATGAATGTTTTGGATTTATATAAAGATATAAAAGTTAAAGATGGAGATTTTTTAGTCTTTGCTTGTAGTTATGGGCCTGATTCTATGGCTTTATTTAAGACACTTTTAGAGTATAGGAAGAGTCATGATGTAGTGTTAGTTTGTGCTCATGTTAATCATGATAAAAGACGTGAGAGTGCTAAAGAGAAAGAAGATTTAGAAGAGTTTTGTAAAAAGAATAATGTAATCTTTGAATATATGAAGATAAATGGTTATGGTGATGATAACTTTCATAATGAAGCGAGAAATATTAGATATCAGTTTTTTGATGATGTAGTTAAGAAATATAATGCTAAATACCTTTTTACGGCACATCATGGTGATGACTTAATGGAAACAATACTTATGAGAATTGCTAGAGGTTCTACTTTAAGAGGATATAGTGGCTTTAAAAAATTAGTAAAAATGGATGGGTATTACATTTATAGACCTTTTATTGGTTTAACTAAAGATGAACTTTTAGATTATTGTCATAAGAATAAAATACCTTATGCTATTGATAAAAGTAACTTTAGTAGTGTTTATACGAGAAATAGATATCGTAAAGAAGTATTACCTTTCTTAAAGAGTGAAGATAAAGATATTCATAAGAAATATTTAAAGTTTAGTAATGTGTTAAGCGATGCAGATGATTTTATAGAAGAGGAAGCTGGTAAAGCGATTAATAGGGTAGTTAAAGATAATAAACTTTATATAGATAGATACTTAGAGATTAATAAATTCTTAAAGAGAATTATCTTAGAGAAGTTTATATCTAGTTTTTATCAAGATGATTTAATGTTAATAAATGATAAACATTTAGATTTAATAGAAAGTCTTATTAATAGTAAAAAAAGTAATGCTAAGGTTAATCTTCCTAATGATGTGGAAGTAGTAAAGAGTTATAATACCTTATCTATTAGAAGAAATCCTACTTTACTTAGTAGTTATGAAATTGAAATTAGTAAAGATGTAATGCTTCCTAATGGTCATAAATTAGAATTATTAGATTCTGTTAAAGGAAATAGTAATAATATAATTAAACTATCTAGTAAAGAAGTAACTTTGCCTTTAATAGTTAGAACTAGAAAGCTTGGAGATGTTATGGCTATTAAAGGAGGAGGACATAAGAAAATAAAAGATATCTTTATAGATAGTAAGATTTCTACTTCAGATAGAGATTTATGGCCTATAGTAGTTGATAGTCGTGGACATATAGTTTTTGTTCCTGGTTTAAAAAAATCTAAATTTGATAAGACTAATAATGAATTTTATGATATAATACTGAGATATGAGTAGAAAAAGGAGAGATTTTTGTGAATGTAAATAAAAAAGTAGTTAAAAAAGGTTTACTTCCATATGTCTTTTTACTTCTAGTAATGCTTGGAGTTATATACTTTGTTAGTGTTGCTAATCAGAAAGTTAATGTTTTAACTTATGATGAGTTTATGAGTAGTTTAGAAGATAAGGAAGTAAGTGAGATTACAGTAACTCCTCGTGATAGAGCGAAAATTTATGAGATTACTGGTAAATTAGATGATTATCAGGAGAATGAAACTTTCTTTGTTAGAGTTCCTCTATCTGATCAAGTAATGAAAAAGTTAGTGGAAGCTAGTGAAGTTGATGATTTTGAATTTAATAGTACTGCTGATCCAGAGTCTAGTACATTATTACTTGTTTTAGTTAATATTTTACCTATAGCAATACTTGGATTTGTTTGTTTTTGGTTTTTAACTAAACAAATGGGTGGAGGTAAGAATTCTCTTGACTTTGGAAAGAGTAAAGCTAAGTTATCTAGTGAGAAAAATAAAGTTACATTTAAAGATGTAGCAGGACTTAATGAAGAAAAAGAAGAAGTTAAGGAATTAATTGATTTCTTAAAGAATCCTAAGAAGTTCCAAAAATTAGGTGCTAGAATCCCTAAGGGAGTACTTTTATATGGTCCTCCAGGAACTGGTAAAACATTACTTGCTCGTGCTGTTGCCGGTGAAGCGAATGTTCCATTCTATTATATTAGTGGATCTGATTTTGTTGAGTTGTTCGTAGGTGTTGGTGCAAGTCGTGTTCGTGATATGTTCCAACAAGCTAAGAGAACTGCACCTTGTCTTATCTTTATAGATGAGATAGATGCTGTAGGACGTCAAAGAGGTACTGGAATTGGTGGTGGACATGATGAGAGAGAACAAACATTAAACCAATTACTTACTGAAATGGATGGTTTTGGTGAAAATGAAGGTATCATTATTATCGCTGCAACAAATAGACCTGATGTACTTGACCCTGCATTACTTCGTCCAGGACGTTTTGATAGACAAGTTACTGTTAATTTACCTGATGTTAAGGGACGTGAAGAAATACTTAAGGTTCATGCTCGTAATAAAGTATTAGCACCTGGTGTTAATATTCCTGCTCTTGCTAAGAGAACTCCAGGATATTCTGGTGCTGACCTTGAAAACTTACTTAATGAAGCAGCACTTCTAGCTGTTAGACGTAATAAAGATGCTATTACTATGAGTGAAATTGATGAAGCAAGTGATAGAGTATTAATGGGACCTGCTAAGACTAGTGCTAAAAGAAGTGAAAATGACCGTAAGTTAGTTGCATATCATGAATCTGGTCATGCTGTTGTTGGTATTAAGTTAAAAGGTGCTAATGATGTTCAAAAAGTTACTATTATTCCACGTGGTTCTGCTGGTGGATATAATATGATGATTCCTAGTGAAGAGAAGATATGTCGTACTAAGACTGATTTACTAGAAGAAATTACAGGTTTACTTGCAGGACGTGTTAGTGAAGAGATTGTATTTGGTGAAGTTACAACTGGTGCTCAAAATGACTTTGAGAAAGCTACTAAGATAGCAAGAGCTATGGTTACTGAATATGGTATGAGTGATTTAGGACCTATGCAATTAGAAGAAAGAGAAGGTAGTGCTTTCTTAGGTAGAGATTATGCTAAGACTCGTAACTTCTCTAATGAAGTAGCTCATGAAATAGATCAAGAAATGAGAAAGATTATTGATAAATGTTATGATGAAGCTACTAAAATAATTAAAGAAAATAGAGATTTACTTGATTTACTTGCTAAGACATTATTAGAGTATGAGACTTTAACTAAAGAACAAATTGATTATTTGGTAGAACATGGTGAGATGCCTCCAGAAGAAGAGGAAACTAACTATGAGAAAATGAGTTTAACTAAGTTAAAAGAACTTGCTAAAGAAAAAGGAGTTAAAGGATACTCTAAGATGAATAAAGCTGAACTAATAAAAGAACTTGAAAAATAGTTCTTTTTTCTGTATTATAAAGGCAGTTATTCACAAAGCCAGTGGAAAAAGATGGAGGTAGTTGTAGTGAAAGCAAAGAAAGCAGTGGAAAAAGAAATAGGAGAATTTAGAAAGTTTATAAGTAGAGGTGCTGTTTTAGATATGGCTGTTGGTGTTATTATTGGTAGTGCCTTTTCTAAAATAGTTAGTAGTTTAGTAGATGATATATTTATGCCTTTACTTGGTGTTATATTAGGAGGACTTGACTTTAGTGGGTTATCTATTAAGATAGGTGATGCTTCTATTATGTATGGCTCTTTTATACAGAGTATTGTAGACTTTTTAATAATTGCTGTTTGTATCTTTGTAATGGTTAAGGTTGTTACTAATATTAGAGATAGAGCAGATAAGAAGTTAGGAATAGAACATAAGAAGGAAGAAAAGAAAAAAGATGAACAAGTAGTGTTACTTGAAGAAATTAGAGATTTGTTAAAAGAAGAAAAGACTGTAACAAAATAAGTATCTAATTTGTGTGAAAAATACTTGTATCAAAATTGTCTTTAGTATATAATATGCTTAAGGGAACTTCAACAGTTGAGTGTCTACCTCTAATCTTTGGAGAGGAAGTTTGATAGATATGAATAAACGTATCTTTGTATTAAAAGTACTTAAGCATATTTCTATCATTTTATCTCTAGTTATCATATTGATAATAGTAATAAAAAATGACACTTGATCTTTTTAAAGACCAAATGTCTATCACTAAAAAAATAAATAATGGGGTAGACATTTAACAAGGCAATGTTGAACGTTCCCTTAATAGTTTATGTAAATTTCTTTTACATATTCATAGTAACATAAAAGTTTAT
>CALVUY010000034.1 GCA_944363705.1 uncultured Bacilli bacterium
TATTTATGATTCTTTTTGTAAGTGGTAGATGTGATATAGTAGCTTTCTATACTCCTTGGTTTATGAATAGATTAAAAGAAGGATATGTAGATGTTAGAAATCCTTTTTATAAGAAACAAGTGAGTAGGCTATACTTTACTGATGTAGATTTAATTTATTTTTGTACTAAGAATCCTAGACCTATTGTTCCTTACTTAAAAGATATAGATAAGCCTATACTATTTAATGTTACGATTACTCCTTATAAAAGAGATATTGAACCTAATGTATTAGATAAAAATAAGATAATTGAAAGTGTTATAGAAATATCTAATATTATTGGTTCTGATAATATTTATGTTAGATATGATCCTATATTTTTAAGTGATAAATATAATTTAGATTATCATATTAAAGCATTTGATAGACTTTGTAGTTTACTTAATGGGTATGTTAAACATATTATTGTTTCTTTTATAGATGATTATAAAAATGTAAGGAAGAATATGAACGTTTTAAGAGTCAAACCTTTTGACTTTAATGACTATAAAACAATAGGAACATCTTTTAGTTCTATTGCATGTAAATATAATATGACAGTACAAACTTGTTTTGAAAAAGAAAATCTTGTAGAGTATGGTTTTATTAAAGGGGATTGTTTAGGAGTAGAACTTGCTAAAAGACTTACTGGTAAGGATAAATTTAAGAAAAGTAAAGTTAGAAAAGGTGGGCTATGTAATTGTGTAGAAATGGTTGATATTGGGTATTATAACTCTTGTAAACATTTTTGTAAGTATTGTTATGCTAATTATAGTGAGAGTGAAGTTATTAGTAATACTATGGAACATAATGTAAATTCATCTTTACTTATTGGCGAGTTAGAAAAAGATGATATAATAAAGATAAGAAAAAGTTAATGAGGTGATATTTGTGAGAATTAATTATTCTGATGAGAAAATTGTTGATAGTGATAAGTCTATATTTTTAGCAGGTCCTACACCAAGAGGAGAAAATGCTAAATCTTGGAGAGTTGATGCTTGTAAAAAATTAGAAGAATTAGGTTTTGATGGGGTTGTTTATGTTCCGGAATATTCATCATGGAAACCTAAAGAGGATTATGTAGATCAAGCGATGTGGGAAAGAGAAGGATTAACTAAGGCTTCTATTATAGTGTTTTGGATACCTAGAAGTTTACCTGATATGCCTGCATTTACTACTAATGTAGAATTTGGATATTGGTTACATTCAAATAAAGTTATTTATGGAAGACCAGATGATGCAGTTAAGATTAAATATTTAGACTGGTTATATGAACTTGATTATAATGAAAGACCATTTAATAATTTGGATGATTTATTGGAAGAGGCAGTTAAAAAGGTAAATGGTAAAGAAAAGATTTTTTCTAAAGATAAATAGTAAGAGGTGATGCTTCCTGTGAAGAATAAAGTTGTTATAATATCTGCTACTGTTATTGTTGCTATCTTAATTATTTCTTTAATAATTTATTTTAATGTAAGAATAGTTGTTGATAATAGTGGCTTTACTTTAAAAGATGATTTAACTGTTAATGTATATAGTAATGTAAAAGTTAAAGATTTTATTAAAGATATAGATGGTAAAATAGTTGATAATAATAAAATTAAAACTAATGAGTTAGGTAAAGTAGAAGTAGAGTTTATTTATTTAAATAGTGATGAGAAAAAGAGAAAAGGTGTTTTTGAAGTTGAAGTTAAAGATTTAGAAGAACCTTTAATATGGTTATCTAATAGTTATAGTGTTAGAGTTGGTGATGATGTTAATTTAGAAGATGAAATACTCTGTGCTGATAATTATGATAGTGATCCTAGTTGTAAAATAAAAGGTGATTATGATTTAAATACAGCAGGGAACTATTCTTTAGTTTATGAAGTAGAAGATAGTAGTGGAAATAAAGAGAGTGTTAACTTTACTTTATATGTTTATGAACCTAAAGAGGTAACTGGTGGTGGTAGTAATAGTGAAGTTACTTATACTGATTTTAAGGAGATAGTTAATAGTCATAAAACTGATGATACTTTGGTTGGTATTGATGTTTCTAAGTGGCAAGGAGCGATAGATTTTTCTAAAGTAAAGGAAGCTGGAGCTGAATTTGTTATTATTAGAGTTGGCTCACAAAATGGGGTAGGTGGAGAATATGTTCTTGATCCTTACTTTAAAAGAAATATTAGTGATGCGATAGAGAATGATTTAGATGTTGGTATATACTTTTATTCCTATGCAGATAGCAAGAAAGAAGCTAGAAAACAAGCAGAATGGGTAATTAAACAGATAAAAGACTATGATATTAGTTTACCTATTGCCTTTGATTTTGAGTCATTTACATCTTTTAATATCATGAATCTTAGTTTATATCAGTTAAATGAAGTGGCTGAGTCTTACTTTTCTACTTTAGAAGATGCTGGTTATGATACTATGCTTTATGGTAGTAAGAATTATTTAAATGCTATTTGGAAATATAATACTAATAAAGTATGGCTTGCTCATTATACAGATGAAACTGATTACGATAAAGATTATATGATGTGGCAATTATGTCAAGATGGGGTTATTGATGGTATCAATGGTTTTGTTGATATAGATATTTTATATAAATAGTGATATGAGTAAAAAAAGAGGTGATATGTTATGAAAATTGTTGATAATCCATATAAAAAGGAATTTGTATTTGACTTATATAGTCGAATTTATCCTAAATTTAAAGAATATGATAAGATAACTAGGAAGAAAATGCTTGAAAAGATTATAGAGTTTTATAGTGACTATAATAATATTATTGATATGTGTACTTATAGAGAGATTAAGTTTTTAAAAAGAATGGCTAATAGAGAAGAGATTAATTATGATGATGAAAGGTTTAAATTTGAGAAAGCCAGTTTAATTAAAAAAATGTTAGTTGGTTATAATGAAAAATATGAGTATGATTTTTATGATGAATTAAAAGAGCCTATTTTACTTGCTTTATCTAAAGTAAAAATGAGTGAAGTTAAGAAGAAAACAGAACTTAATGAATTTTTAATTGGCTTTTATAAAGTAATGGGAAACTTTTTGATTTATCCTTTAATAAATATAACATCATCTTTATTAAAATTAGATGATATAGTAGTATTTGATCATGTATTTAATAATAAATTATTTAACTATTATGTAATGATATATGATAAATATATGGAAGTTTATGATAAAGAAGTTCCTATTGGTTTATATATTGGTTATTTTCATTATGAGGAAGAACTTGATGAAGCGAGAAAAGAATATGCTATTGGTGGTACACAAACTTTTGATTTAGGGGAGTATATAAATATATTTTATGATGATTTTAACTTTGATAATAAAATAGTTAAAAAATTTTATAAAGAATTAATGGACTTACCTTTCTTCGGTTTTACAGTATTAAAACCAATTAGAATATTTGCATTATTAAATAAAGATAGAGAGTCTTTAAAGGATTCTATTAGGAATGTTCCTGCTCTGAAAAATTATCCTTTAGGTGATTTCTTTAAATTAATGGATCAAGCGATGGATGAGATGCCTTCAGGGGCTTTAAATGGAATGTGTCCTAGAGAATATAAAGAGAAACTTAAAGAACAAGAAGAATATGAATCTAAAAGAGAAATGGAATATACAGGTCAAAAGGATGCTTGTTTAAGTGAGATGAAAGCTAAAGGTTTTTACAACTTATATTTTTCATTGTTAGAGTATGTTAATAATAAATATCATATTGATACTAGTCTTAAGAAAATTTATAAGCAAGAATCTTTGGATCCTAATCAATTAATGCCAATTATAGAGTATCTATTTAAAGATAAAGAAAAGATTATAGATGCTTATTTGAAAGATAATCCTCATAATTTTGATAGTGAAGACTTAGAGAAAGTAAGTAAATTTAAACAAGGTATTAGAGGTATGTTTACTATTGCTAAATATGAAGAAGACTATACGGCACTTCTTTCTAGTGATCGTGTTTATATGATTAAAGGATTAAATTCTAATATAGATGAAGTTATTCCTTATCATGATATACCTTGTATTGTTACTACTTCTTTATTTCCATATGATGGGGTAATTGTCTATGATGGGTTACTTTCTACTTATCCTATTAGTATGGGTACATCTTTTGTTAAGATGGTAGAAAAAGAATATAATGAAGATATGAAATATTATCATTTATAAATATATTTGTTTGTTTTGTGTTATACTAAAATATGAAAGGATGATTTATGTTGAAAGAGAATATTTGGAAGAAGTATGATGCAGTAGAAGTTTCTAAAGTGTTTGAGATGGGTGAAGATTATAAGAAGTTTTTAACTGTTTCAAAGACAGAAAGAGAATGTAATAAAGAGATTATTAGACGTGCTGAAGAGAAAGGTTTCCACAATATTGTGGATTATATTAAGAATGAGAAAGCGTTAAAGCCAGGGGATAAGATTTATGCTGATAATAGAGGGAAAGCAGTTATATTATTTATAATTGGTAATGATTCTATTACTAATGGTATGAATATATTAGGAGCTCATATTGATTCTCCTAGACTTGATTTAAAAGCTAATCCTTTATATGAAGATACTGATTTTGCTTATTTAGATACACATTATTATGGCGGTATTAAGAAATATCAATGGACTACTATTCCTTTAGCTTTACACGGGGTTATTGTTAAGAAGGATGGTACTAAGATAGATGTTAATATTGGAGAAAGTGATGAAGATCCTGTATTTTGTATAACTGATTTACTTCCTCATTTAGCAGGTGAACAGATGAAGAAGGATGCTTCTAAACTAATAGAAGGTGAAGCTTTAGATATTTTGATTGGTAATATGCCTTTAAAAGGGGAAGATAAAGAGAGTGTTAAAGCTAATGTACTTTCTTTATTAAAAGAAAAATATGATATATCAGAAGATGACTTTTTATCTAGTGAAATAGAAGTTGTTCCAGCAGGTTCTGCTCGTGATATGGGTCTAGATAAGAGTATGGTTTTATCTTATGGTCAAGATGATAGAAGTTGTGCTTATTCTTCACTTATGGCTTTTTTAGATACAGAAGTTACTGATAAGACTTTATGTTGTATTTTAGTTGATAAAGAAGAAATAGGTAGTGTTGGTTCTACTGGTATGGGATCTCGTTTCTATGAAAATACTATAGCAGAGGTTTGTCATTTACTTGGTGAAGATAGTTTTGTTAGTGTTAGAAGAGTTCTATCTAATTCTCGGATGTTAAGTAGTGATGTTAATGCAGCCTATGATCCTTTATATGCTAGTGTTATGGATAAGCGCAATTCATCATATTTAGCTCGTGGTTTAGTTTTCTGTAAATATACAGGTGCTCGTGGTAAGAGTGGTAGTAATGATGCTGATGCTGAGTTTATTGCAGAACTTAGAAATATCTTAGATAGTGATAATGTTAGTTATCAAATATCAGAGCTTGGTAAAGTAGATGCCGGTGGTGGTGGTACTATTGCCTATATCCTTGCTAATTATGATGTAAAAGTGATAGATGCAGGAGTTGGAGTTTTAAATATGCATGCACCTTATGAAGTTACTAGTAAAGTAGATATTTATGAAGCATATCGTGGTTATTTAACATTTTTAATGAAAGCTTAATTTTTAATTGATAGGATAACTTTGATATGTTATCCTATTTTTAGTAGTAAAGGAGAATTGTTGTATGGATATTATTAAAGAATTTAATAAAAATGATAAGATGTTTCAAAAAGAAGCAGTGGAATATGCTAAAAAGAATAAAGATGAAGTTAGTGATGTTTTGTTAAGTCATTTAAAAGACTTTGTTTCTAATATGGATGAAAATAAAGAATGTCCTTTTAGTGTTGTATATGCTGTCTTTTTGTTAGCAGAATTTAAAGATAAGCGACTATTTAAAGTAATAATAGATATTTTTAGTAAAGAAGGGTATGATTTTTATAATTTGTTAGGTGACTGGGCTTATGATAATTTATCTTCTATTATAGTTAGTGTATTTGATGGAGATTTTGATTCTATAAATAAAGTTATTGAAAATAAAAATATAGATGAAAATATAAGAGGTTATTTTTTAAAGACATATGTCTATTTCTGTGAAAATGGATTAATAACAAAAGATGTAGTAGAAAAATATTTATTAAAACTTCTTGATCTTTATGATTATATAGATGATGAAGATGATATGGATGATATTTATACAGATATTATGGAAGTTATTGCAAGCCTTCATTTATTTTCTTTAATGAATGAAGTTAAGAAAATGTATTATTATGGAGTTATAAATACTATGATGATAGGTGATTATGATAGTTTTGTTGATTATATATTTAATTATGATTATAAATTAGTTAGAATTAAGCCTATTGATGATACAATTAAGTCAATGAGTTGGTGGGCATGTTTTGATAATAGAGAAGATGTTTTTGATGAAGATAAAGTTTCAAAAATGTTTGAATCTTTTATAGAAGAAGAGACTAAAGCGAATAATATGAAAGATCCTTCTAAAGTAGGCAGAAATGATCCTTGTCCATGTGGAAGTGGTAAGAAATATAAAAAATGTTGTATTAATAAAGAAATTAATTTTTTACCATATCAATCTTATATTACTAAGAGTTTAGATGAATATCCTAAAAAGAAAACTAGTAGTGATGAATATGATTTATATGATTTTTATAAAGAAGAATATATTGAGATAGATAAACTTCTATATAATGTGTTAAAACATAAGGCAATACCTATGTTTATTAATAGAGATTATTTAAAGGAAAATAGAATTAATATAGACTATTTAAAAGAAGCTTTTGATAAGATAAAAGTAGTTGTTAAAAATAATTCGTTTAAAACTATAAATGATTATGATGAAAAAGTATCTATTCATTACAGTTTATATCAATTCTTTGAAAGATATAGTAAATTACTTATGGAAATGATTAATAAACATATACCAAAAGAGAAAGAATATTTAGTGTTTTTAGAAGAATTGGTTGATTTCTTTTATGATAGTTTTGATTTAAATGATTCTAACGAAACACTTTTCTTAAATGTTAAAGATTTCTTATTTAATGCTAAGGGAAAGATAGATGAAGGAATAGATTATTTTAAAGAAAAATTAAAAACTTGTGATTATAGTGTTAAGTTTGATGTTTATCAGATGCTTATAGAGTTATATGAAGAGAAAGATTATGACTTAGCATGTGAAAAATTAGAAGAGTATATAGATAAAGAAACTGACAATGATTTAAAAGAGTATTTAGAAGAAATGTTAGTGGATTATAGGGAGTATTGAGATGGGAATAAGTTTTAGTGTATATTTAGATGGATTTAAAAAAGATATTACAAGGGAGATTAATGTAAATGATAATTTGAATTTACAGACTTTTTGTGAATATATGATTTTATCTATGAATGGAGAATGTAAACATCTATATCAATTGATTGTTAATGATGAATTTGCATATTTAGGACCTGGATGTTGTGTTTTTGACCCTGATATTGAAGAGATGATGGATGAAGACTTAATTGTTAAAGATTTATACTTAGAAGAAGGTGATGAACTTTTATTAAATTATGATTTTAGAAGCGATTATGATATTTATATTAAAATTGTTAGTATGAATGATGAGTCTTTTGATAAAGATTTTGAGGTTATAAATGGTAAGGGATATGGTTTATTAGAAGAGTATCATTCATTTTTTCTTGAAGATTTGGTAGATGCTAGGAAGCGGAATCCTAATGCTTATTCTAATGTAAAATATAATTTATTAGATTTTGATTTAGATAAAATAAACTATACTATAGATAATTATTTAGCTTATAAAGAAGAATTGCTTAGACCTAAGCATTATTTACTAAATGTATCATTATTAGGATTTGAAAAAGAAATTAAAAGAAAAATATCTATTGATAGTGATATTGATATTTCTACTTTATGTGAAGCGATTGTTTTATCTATGAATGGAGATTTAGAACACTGTTATGGAGTTAAAAGAGGAAAGGAATATTTAGAAGATGAAGAGATGAGTAAAGATATAAATTATTTAGAATTAAAAGAAGGGCAAAGGTTAAAGGTTATTTATGATTATGGTGATAATTGGGTATTTAATGTAAGAGTTAGTAAAATTGTAGATGGTTATGGTTCTAAAAAATGTTATGTTGTTAATGGAAAGGGTTATGGTATAGTTGAAGATTGTGGAGGAGAATATTATTTAGATAGAGTTTTTAATGATGATGATAACGATTATAATATAGATGAATTTGATTTAGATGATATTAATAGCACTATTGATAAGAGATTGTTTCGAACTTTTTATGAGGTAAGTAATGAATAAAATATATTTAATTGCAGATACACATTTTAATCATGGTAATATAATTAAATACTGTAATAGACCTTTTAGTGATATAGAAGAGATGAATAATACTATTATTAATAATTGGAATAGTGTTGTGGATAAAGATGATATCGTTTATCATTTAGGAGATTTTTTGTTAGGTGATAATATTAAAGATTTTCTTAGTAAACTTAATGGAAAAATATATTTAGTTAGAGGTAATCATGATGGTAAATCTATTGCTTTTTATAATAATATAGGTTTAGAAGTTGTTCCTACTAAGACTAAGTTAGATGAATATAAAATTATATTGTCTCATAGACCTTTAGAAGATAGAGGAATACCTGATGGCTATATTAATATACATGGACATATTCATAATGCTAAGTTAGATGATTATTTTGATTCTAATAAACATAAGTGTGTATCAGTAGAAGTTATTAATTATAAACCAATAGAAATTGAAAATGTTAAGAAAGAGGGATAGTTATGGATGAGTTATTAGGTGGAGATTTAGAAAATATGATGTTTAATATGAGAAGACTTATGTTAGATAATAAACCTCATATTAAGAAATATAATCATTATAGAAAGGTTCATGCTGATATTTTAGAGAGTATGGCTTCATATATTTTTGATGGTAAATATGATTTTGATAAATATATAAGTGAATTAAATAAGGATAGAGAAGTTAGTAGTGTTGAAAATTTAAAAGGTTTTGGTCTTTCTTCTGATAATCCTGATGATGTTTCTATAATAATTGAACTTTTTGTATATAAAAATTTAAAAGAGGTACCTTCAGTTACAGAGATATATTTAGAAAAAAATAAATTTAAAAATGCTGATAAAGTTAAACTGTTAAAGGCAATGAATGAGTCTTATGTAGGATTATTTAAAGTAACTGACATAGATTTTGATAATGCTTATGTTACTTATGAAGATGTATTTACTCATAAAAAGTTTAAAGTAATAGATGTTTCTATGAGTACATTTTCTAAAGTTGATAAAGATAATCCTATTTATATGTATAATAGAGTTATTACAGTAGATAATATATCTTTTGGTACTGGTATTCATTGTAATCTTAGTTATAAGAATAAAGAGTTTAGAAAATTTCTTGAAGAGCATGATTATAAGAAGAGTACAGATTTCTTTAGGTGCCTTACATTATATGAAATATCTAAAAAAGAAAAAAATAAAAGAGTTCGTTATAATACTCAGTTTTGATTTTTAATATATGAAAGTATAGAGGGTAGGACATGAAAAGAGAATTTAAGGTATTTGTATTTAGTATGATTATAAATTTCTTTATATCTATTTTAAAAATAGGTGGAGGACTTTATTTTAATTTTGCATCTTTAATATCAGATGGAATGCAAACATTAAGTGATTTTATTACTGATATTGTTTCTTTTATTGGAATAAAAGTATCTAAAAAACGTCCTACTAAAAGTCATCCTTTTGGTTTTGGTAAGATGGAGTATATTATAAATTTAGTAATAGGAGTTATATTATTACTATTATCTATTTTTATAGTAGTTAATGGCTTTATTAGTAAATGGCATATTCCATCACTTCTAGTATTATTAATCTTATTTATAGCTTTAATACTTAAGATAATAACTTTGTTTTTTCTTTATTCAGTTGGGAGAAAGATAAATAGTCAGTTGTTGATTACATCTTATAAAGAATCAAAGATGGATTTATATTCTTCTATAGGAGTTATTGTGGCGACTATTTTATTACAATTTTCAGATGATATTGTTATATTTAGATATGTTGATATAGTAGTTGCACTTGTAATGGGATTTGTTGTATTTAAAACAGCTTTTAATATTTTAAAAGATAATTCTATGAATTTAATAGGTAAAGTTGAAGATAATTTAGAACTTTATAAGAAAATAGAAGAGTTTTTGTTAGATATAAAAGGAGTAGAGAAAGTTAAATTTTATTTAATACGTTATGGTAAATATTATAAGATTCAATTAATGGTAGAGATGGATGCTAATCTTACACTTAGACAAGTTACAAGATTAGAAGAAAAAATTAAAAAAGAACTTGTTTCTCATAGAAGCTTTGGAGTTAAGTATCCTACTATATATGTTACATCTAATCTTGATGATTAGAAAGATAATGGTAAGGATAGTTATATGTATGTTAGTGTTAGAGATTAAATATATAAGTTTATTATATTTTTAAATAGATTAATATTTTCAAAACACCCCCTAAAAAGCAAAAAAAGTAATGGTGTTTAAAAAAAAACATATTGTAACTATTTGAAAAAATATGTTGACAGCCTTAGATATTAGTGATAAATTAATTACTAATATTTAAAGAGGTGGAGTTATGAGTGTGATTTTTAAAGGGAAATACAATATTAAATCTATTATAATTATTACAGTATTTTCTTTAATCATGCTTTTTATTTTTTAATGACATTAATATTGAAGCTTATAATAGCTTCTGTTTTTGTTTATTATGAGATATTTAGGTAATTGCATTAATAGTTGGTTAAGTTTACATCTTAACGAATATATAAATGGAGGTGATTAATTTGAAAAAATGTAATTTTGATTATTTATTTAATACTCCTAATATTGAGGATATAGAGACTTTTATTAATCAACTTACTAATAAGTATATCTTTGAATTAAAAAAAATAGAATTGTTAAATAGTAAGATTTTACTAAGCTACGATAAAGATAAATATATTGAATTAATAAAGAAACATAAAAATATTGTACTGTCACTTATTAAAGAAGTTATCAACTTCTTTCCACAGTTATCTAATGTGCCTCATATCGTTTTTATACATGGTAGTTTTGCTAAAACTTTAAACAGGATTAATAGCGATATAGATTTAAATATTTTATATCCTAATAATTTTAAAAGTGAAATATTGCCAATCGAAGAAATAATTTCTATAATTTTGCAAAAAGTTGTTGGATATAGTGGTAGGGATAAAATACATACTATGATGCTTTATACATATAATGATTTGAATTATAGTTTGGTTGAATCTACTGAAGAATGTACTATTTCGTTTCCAAATAAACAAATTTATAAGTATTACTGTCGACCAAATTATGATGAAATAATGTATAAAATAAAAAATTCTTCTAGAGATTATAATGATTTTTTAAATTATATAAGAAACAATATTAATACTGATAAGTGTGAAGAATGGTGTTATTCTTATGAACAATTAATTACTAATTGTGAGGACTATAATATATATGATGCGTTAAATAGTATTGATGAGGATAATATAGATAGAACGTATTATATTAATTATAATAAGTTAATAGGAAAATTAAATAAGAAGATGGATGAATATAGTTTTGATATTAATAACGTGGATACAATTAGTGATGTTAATCATAATTTAAAGGTTAAAAATTTAGGATTTATATACAAAACATTATCATTAATAAGAAGATATTTATTTATTAATGAAATTCCAGTAAATGGTTTGGATTTCTTTGAAATATTCGATAAACAAGAATTTATTAAGTTATTTTCTAGCGAAGAGTTGGAGAATGTAAAAACTAATATTTTTAGATATCTTTGGCAACTTTCAAGACTTGAAAATTTGTTTATAAGTAGTAATATTAATTTTAGTTCTAGAAATTATGATAGTTTTGAAACTGAATTTGTTTGTCAATTATATAATAATTTATATAATGAAGATTTAATTTGTGTTCAAAATAAAGCTACTGATAATCTTCATAATTCTTTAAAAAAAGTATTAACAAGAATTGAAATATGGGAGGAAATATGAGTAAAATAGTAATGACGATGCCAATAAAGCCACAGAAAGAAACTAATATAGGTATGTATATTGCTCCAACATTAATGAATGTTTTGAGTGATATTCTATCATGTGATAGTGTGATGGCTATTAATCTATTAAATACATATAAAGATAAGGATTCAGAATTAAAAACTTTTATAGATGATTTAGATCGTCAAGGAATAATATATAATAATTTATTTATCGATAAAGATCGTGTCTGTGAAATATTATCTTTAATTCAAGAATTAGTATATGATGGTTTTGTGAAAAAATCAAATGAAGAAATTTTTAGATGTGATTGTGGGAAAGTTGATATTTTGAAACAAGGAATTAACTCTAATATAAGTAAATTATACTATGAAAAAAATGGTATATATTATTGTAAAGAGTGTGGAAGTGAATGTAAATCTTTTAGGGAAGAGGTATTGACGCTTGAATTGTCAAAAGATATTGATGATTCAATATTAATAGTACCAACATTTTTAAAAAATGATGTTAAGCATTTGAGTAAAACTTTTAAAGGTGGCAAATTACTTATTTCAAAGCAACGCGATACAGGTTATCAACTAATGGTTGATAATAAAAAATTTAATATTGATATTGATTTTCTTTGGACTAATTATTTTAGGCTTTTTGATAACGAACAGATTATAATGCTTGCTAGTAATCATCAAACATATCAAATGTATTTATTAAATTATTTAAATAAAATTATTTCTGGCAATGAGATTTGTTTTGTAGCTAATCCTTATATGAATAAATCAAATGTTATGAATCCATTAGCAGAATATGAAAAAACAGAAGATAGTATTTATAAAAAATTGTTTATTCTATATAATTTAAAGTGGAGAAACAAAAATTGTGATTGGTCACCTAGTATAATAGATTTTTTAAGTAATATAAGTACCACAAGAAGAAATAATTTATATAGAGTTATAGAGAGTTGTGGAAAGAAAATTGATGAAAGTGGGCTACCTTTAGATTTATATTTAGAAAGTATTTTACAAAAGGGAATAAATATGCAACGAAATATTCCTGAATCAAAAAAGTTAGTTAAAAAAATGTAATAGTATTAAAATAGTTATGGAGATGATGATATTATGTATAGTGTGTTATTTAGTAAAATTGAATTTGGTATGGATTTAGTAGTAGAACGGTTAAAAGAATTTGTTAAACCTGATTATAATGTAGCAATTTTTCCATGGGCTTTTCCTGTCGAGATAACAAGTGAAGAATTTGAGAAAGAGTATTTTCCGATAGATGGTAGAAGATATAATAAATATTATACTGAATTAAAAAAAATAGGGATTAGTAAAGAAAATATTAGAGTATGTAATCCTTATAAAGATACTAGGAATGACCTTATTGAAATTATCCAAAATAGTGATATTTTACTTTTGCCAGGTGGAAATCCTGAAATGTTTTTTAAAAAAGTTTTACATGATACGGAATTAATATATTATATTAAACATTATAAAGGAATAATTATTGGTGAGAGTGCAGGGTGTGAGTTGCAATTAAAAAGATATTTTATTACTGCCAAAAATAATTATTATAAGTACTTTGCATTTTATGATGGATTTGGAGTGTTAGATGATCCTTTTTATATGGATGTCCATTCAATAAGTAATAAGAGATATTTAGCAAAATTACAAGAAGTTGCTAATGATAAAAATAAAAGTGTATATGCTATTTTTGATGATGGTGCACTTATTTATAATAGAGATTCTAGTAAATTAGAAATGTTTGGTAATGTATTAACTTTTGTACCAAGCAATGATATTAATTATTAGATAAGCTTAAAAGTATTGAAAGAAGGTAGCTATGGTTTTATTTTTGACTAGTAATATTGGTGGAATAAAAAAGGAAAATGGGAAAAAAATACCTGTAGAGTTTTATTCAAAAAATCAATTTTTATTAAATATGAAAAAAAGTTTGAAAAGTAATAAAAAGTTTGTTTTAATTGCTAGTAATCCATTTAATTTTGAACAAAACGATAAATTTTTAGAAATGGATATAGAAGCATTAAAATTATCTGGTTTATCTTTTGATGAATACTTAATATTGGATAATAGAAACAAAACTAAAATTCCTGAAGTTTTAAAGGATAGTTCATTGATATTTTTGTGTGGTGGAAATACATATATTCAAAATCAATTTTTTAATGAAATAAATTTAAAAGAATATATTAAAGAGTTGGATTCAACTATCGTTGGTATTAGTGCAGGTGCTATCAATTCTGCAGATATTGTATTTAATAGTCCTGAAGAAGATAATGATTTATCTAATCCATGTATATTGGTGGGATTAGGTTTGACTGAATTTAATATAGAACCTCATTTTGATATAAATAATGATAATATGATTCAAATGAAGGCGATTTTAGATGAGTCTTATAAGAGAGTAATTTATGGGTTGCTAGATGGTTCTTATATTGAAGGTAACAAAGTTTATGGAAGATGTTATAAAATTTATCAAGGTAATATAGAGATAATATGTAATGATAATGAATGCTTTTTACTTGAGTAATAAATTAATATAGAAAGTTAATAGTAGCAAAATAGGCATTTTTACATATTTTAATGTAGAGGTGAATATTATGAATGAGCGAAGAGTAACAGGTGTTGTAGTAGATGCGGGACATGGAGGCGCTGATCCTGGTGCTGTTTCTTCTGGTTTACAAGAGAAAGACTTTACATTAGATGCATCTTTATATATGTATGAAAGGTTACAACAGTTAGGTATACCTGCTGTTTTAACGAGAGATTCTGATGAAAACTTAAGTAGAACGGAAAGACTTAGACGTGCTAATGAAGCTTTTGGTGGTAGTAGTAATGCTATACTTATATCAAATCATATAAATGCTGGAGGTGGAGAAGG
>CALVUY010000035.1 GCA_944363705.1 uncultured Bacilli bacterium
AAAATAGAAACAATGAAAGAATCTACATTAGATGAAATAATTGATAAATATGTAGAAATGAATATCGCTCATCCTTTCTTAGAAGGGAATGGTAGAAGCACAAGAATTTGGTTAGATTTAATATTAAAGAAAAATCTAAATAAAATTGTTAATTGGGAAAACATTGATAAAAGATTATATTTACAAGCAATGGAAAGAAGTCCAATTAATACTTTAGAAATTAAAACTTTAATCGAAAATAATCTAACAGATGATTTAAGTTTAACTACAATTTTTAAAGGTATAGAAACTTCATATTATTATGAAACAGATGAATATTATTAATATTCAAATTAAACAAGGGGGGATTAATTATGATAGGAGAAGTAGTAAGAGTTACTAGAATAGCAAATAATATGACTACTAAAGACTTATCTGAAAAATCACAAGTATCAATGTCATACATTAATGAAATAGAAAAAGGAAAGAAAACACCATCTAATGATATATTAAATAAACTAAGTGAAGGATTAAATTTAGATATTGAAGATTTACTTTTATTAGATGAATATCACGATTCTCTTATTGGTAAAAAAGAAAAATTAGAAATATATAGAAATATATAGAATGCTTTTTTTTAAAAACAGAAGAAAAAGAAGTAAAAAAATGCAAATAAAAACATCTCTACATAATTGATGTTTTTTATTTTACAAACTCCAACTTACTTTTTTAACGTATATGTAAATGTTTTATCCTCTGAAGTTTCAGGAACAAAACGATGTCTTAATGGTCCAAATGCTAAACGAGTAAATGCATTCCCACTAGCACCTACATCAATCATCATTCGTAGCTCTGTTATCTTATCACCACTCTTTTTAGCATTGTCTAATATTAATAAACTATCACAGTCAAAAAAATTATTAAGATCAAAAATCTCCTGCATTTCTGAAAGTGATAATTCCATTACTTTACTAGATAATACCTCTATATTGTTATTTTCATAAGAATAAAATCTTTTTATAACATTACAAGAACTATCATCGCGGACTAAAAAATCATCATTTATACATTTTTCAGGCATATTAGGAATATTAAGCTTATTATCAGGGTTAGTAATAGAAAAAGTAGTATATCTTACTGAGAAAAAATTTGCATCAGTAATACCTATTTTAACAATATCACTTAACAAAGGTCCATCTGATAAACGATATTCAATCTTATAATAATACTCATCACCTTTTAAATAGCAAAACCTCTTGTTTTGGGAAATAATCTCTGGATTAAGTCTTTCTATCTCTTGTAAATATGATACCAAAGGTTCAAAAGATAATAATTCCTGTCGATTTTGTAATAAAGATATTAAATTCATATATTTTCATCCTCTCTGATTTTTCTTTAACTATTTATGTACCAATCTGTTTTCAATGAAAAAATTATATCATATACTAAATTACTTTTCAAATCAGCATAATAAAAATATAATTGATGTTATTTACAAAAACTTAACACAAAATAATGTCAACTAACTTGCATTTTTATTATCAAAAAACTACAATTAAGGTGGAGGTAAAATATGGAAGCAAAAGATATTAAGAAAGTCGCTTGTGTTGGTGCAGGTGTAATTGGTTATAGTTGGGCTTTATATTATTCTCTAAAAAAACTATCAGTAAATGTTTATGATATAACTGATGAAGCTTTAAATCTTGCAAAGATGCGAATACATGAAAGTCTACTTAACTTAAAGAAAAATAATGTTGTAACAGAAGAAGAAATTAACGAAATCGAAAGTAGAATTAATTACACTACTTCAATAGAAGAAGCAGTAAAAGATGTAGAATTTATTACTGAATCTGGTCCTGAAAGTTATGATATTAAAAGGAAAATGGTTGAAGAAATGGAAAAATATACTAAAGAAGACACAATCATCTCATCATCCACATCAGGACTACTAATTACAGAAATAGCAAAAGATGCTAAACACAAAGAAAGATTCATAGGAGCACATCCTTATAATCCACCACATTTAATACCATTAGTAGAACTTACTAAAGGAGATTATACAACTGATGAAATTTTAAACACTACTAAAGACTTCTATCAATTAATTGATAAAGAACCTGTAGTATTACAAAAAGAAGCCTTAGGATTTATCTGTAATCGTATTCAAATGGCTGTTTATAGAGAAGTATGTAGTCTTGTAATGAATGGTGTATGTACTATAGAAGATGCTGATAAAGCAGTTACTTATGGTCCAGGATTAAGATGGGCTATTATGGGACCTAGTCTAGTTTTTGAATTAGGTGGTGGTAAAGGTCATATAGATGGACTTATGAAACATCTAAACCCATCTATTAGTTTATGGTTACACGATATGGCAGATTTTAAAGACTTTCCTGAAGATTTTCCAGAAATAGCAAGAAAAGGTGTAGAAGAAGCCTTAAAAAATAGACCTAAAGAAATAGGCAATGATGATGAGTCACTTGCCGAATATCGCGATAAAATGCTAATAGAAATATTAAAATTACATGACAAACTATAAAAAGTACAGATACTGTACTTTTTTTACATAAAATCTTTTAATATTTCCTTTAAATAATTATTATTAATCCAAAAACAATGTTTTGTATAACAACTAGCACCTGTTAATTTATCTTTTACTGGTAATGGATAAACATCCTTTAAATTTCTACCGTGAGGTCTTACATGACAGACTTCATTATCACTAAGTCCAACAAAATTAGTTTTTCTTTTTCCGTTAGTTATTGATTTAACTATATTACCACTTTTAATAGTATTATAAGTTGCTTTCCACATTTCCATAACACTAGTTTCTATATCAAGCTCTGGCATATTCCAAAGCTTTATTCCTTTAAAAATATATTCATTATTAACTTTTTTAAATACGAAGAACATATATTTAGTTGTTTCTAATTCTTCTCTTAAATCACAGGTTTTCCAATCTTGGTTGACTATATCCGTATATTTAAATGCTGGGAAAGAAATTGATTCTTTTATCCTTCCATTTTCTTCAATTCTAATTGTTTTAGGGATAATGTTAGCTTTTTGAAATTCTTCAGTTTCTGCTAAATTACTTCTTACATTAAACATTTTATTAATTAATAAACTATTTATATTTTTGGCATTTGAATTTATACTTAATTCTTTCATTAATTCTTTTTGTAATTTTCCTTTGTATTTATTAATAATATTATTAACATATTCTTCAAATGAATATTGAGTATCTTTTAATACTTTTTCAACATCAGAATAATTTCCTATGAATTTTCTAACTAATTGTGTCATATAAGAAATTTTAAAGCAAAAAGCTCTTTGCATAGCTGGAATATCATTGAATGGTTGCTTTCTTACTGATAAAGAATTTGCTCCTTTTGTACAAGCTCCTAAGTACATTGTGTCAGCTTCAGATATTTCATGAGCTTTGCCTTCTTTAATTTTATTAATTATTGTATTCCAGTCTTTCTCGATTTGATTTAAGTCTTCATTTAATGCTAATTCCAACAATTTTTCATGAGTTATTTTATAGTCTTTTTTATCTTTTCCTGGTTCCCACAAGTACCAAAGTAGTTGTATCTTATTATTTTTATACCAAAAGTGACTATTTCTAAATTCATTCTTGTATTCATTTTCAAAATCTATAATATTAAGAACAAGTCTTTCTTTTGCAGATAATTTTCCATTCTTTAATTTTCTATAAGGTGTAACTTTTAATTCAATACCTGCTGGCATGAAATCTGGTTCAGAATCACTATTATTTTCCATTCCGAATAAATATTTTTCTATTAATTGTCCTAATCCACCTTTATTTGCTTCTTTATCTTCAATAGTAATTACTTAAGCTTTAATTAAATCATTTAATGATTTACCTAAGGCTGATTTTGTTATTACTTCAATTTCTTCCCGACTATATAATCTTCCTTTTTTCATAAAAAATTCTCCTTTCGATCTTGTTTTTAATTAAGATTTAGTTTAAAATACATATTATATAAAGGTTAATCTTTCCCAATAAATATTTTATAATATTATCTAGGAAGGGTTGATCTTTTCACTTGCTTTTATTATAATATAAGTAGGTATTTTTAACAACATAGGAGGTTATGATTTATGGAAAAAACATTAGTTGAATTATTTGCTGGAGTAGGTGGGTTTAGATGTGGATTAAATCACGTAGAACTTAAAGATGATAAGGTAGTGGAAAAAGGAAATTGGAAATGCTTATGGGCTAATCAATGGGAACCTGCTACCAAATCTCAAGAAGCTTATGATTGTTATGTTAAAAGATTTGGCACTGAAAATGTAAGTAATGTCGATATTTTTGAAGTGGATAAACATGAAATTCCAGACCATACACTATTAGTAGGGGGATTCCCATGTCAAGATTATTCTGTAGCACAAACACTATCTACTAGTAAAGGTATTGAGGGTAAAAAAGGTGTTTTATGGTGGGCTATTGAAGAAACTCTAGCTATTAAACAACCTCCATTTGTTTTATTAGAAAACGTTGATAGATTGTTATTATCTCCTGCTAAACAAAGAGGAAGAGACTTCGGTATGATTTTAAGAAGTTTCTATGAAAATGGTTATGATGTAGAGTGGAGAGTGATTAATGCTGGTGAATATGGATTACCTCAAAAAAGAAGAAGAACTTATATATTTGCTTATCATAAATCAACTAATTATTATAAAAAAATGCAAGAAATTAATGAAAGAGATATATGTTTTGAACAAGGTATATTTGCTAAACAATTTCCAATTAAAGATGGTTATGAAAAAATAGTAAAAAATGATGTTTCTGGATATAAAGACTTATTGGAAGTTAGTGACAAATTTAAATCTGAATTTTATAATACTGGTGTGATGATTAATGGAGGTATTTATTCTATAAAAACAAAACCTGATTATAATTTAGTATATCCTTTAAGAAATATTAGAGAACAAGAAAAAGTAGATGATAAATATTTTTTATCAGAATCTCAAATAGAAAAGTTTACTTATTTAAAAGGTGGTAAGAGAATACCAAGAGTTAAACCAAATGGACAACCTTACACATATAGTGAAGGTGCGATGCCATTTCCAGATAATTTAGATGCTCCAGCTAGAACAATGTTAACTAGTGAAAGTGGTATTAGTAGAACAACTCATGTTATAGAAGATTTTAAAACAAAAAAACTAAGATTATTAACACCAAAAGAGTGTGAAAGAATAAATGGATTCCCTGATGATTGGACTAATACAGGTATGTCCGATAAAAAGAGATATTTTATGATGGGTAATGCACTTATCGTTGGTGTTATTGAAAGAATTGGAAAAGAAATAGAAAATATTATTGATGAAGAAGAGTAACAACAAAAACAATAAGAAAATTAATCTTCTTTCAATAATAATTTAATTTACTAAGGAGAAAAGGTTGACTATGAAAAATAAATATAATAAATTAGTACGTGATAACATTCCAAATATTATTAAAGAAAATGGTGAAGAGCCAATCTATCATATTTTAAATGATGAAGAATACTGGAATGCTTTGTTAAAAAAGGATACAGAAGAATTAGAAGAAGTTAAAGAAGCAGAAAGTAAAGATGAAATATTAAAAGAACTAGGAGATAAACTAGAACTTATTAGAGCAATGGCAGAGTATCAAGGTTTTACACTAGAAGATGTTATAAAACAAGCAGATAAAAAAAGACAAACAAATGGAGGCTTTCAAAAGAGATTGTTTTTAGAAACAGTAAAAAAAGAGGAAAAGTAACCTCTTTTTAATTTTCTGACTCTGCAGTATATAAATTTTGATATTGTTTACAACTCTTTAGCAACTCTTTATGAGTACCACTACCAACTAATTTACCTTTCTCTATTATATGAATAGTATCAGCATCAACAATAGTAGATAATCTATGCGCAACTATAATTACGGTATGATCTTTTACTAAGTCATCAATAGTCTTCTTAATATATTCTTGAGACTCATTGTCAAGTGCACTAGTCGCTTCATCAAAAAGAATTATTTTAGTATTTAAAAGAAGAGTTCTAGCAATAGCAAGTCTTTGTTTTTGTCCACCAGATAAGTTAATACCACCTTCTCCAATAATAGTATCATATCCTTTAGGTAAACTCATAATATAATCATCTATATAAGCTCTTTTACAATACTCTCTCACTTCTTCTAAACTAACATCTTCCCTGACTAATCTAAAATTATCAAGTATTGATAAATTAAATAGAAAAGGACTTTGTCTAATAATAGAAATATTACCTCTTAAAGACTCTTCAGTTAAATCTTTAATATTAATACCATCTATAGTAATAGAACCAATATTAGCATCAAAATATCTAAGTAACAAGTTAAATATTGTACTCTTACCATTACCACTACGTCCTACAATAGCAATCTTCTTATTAGGAACAATCTCTAAATTAAGACCATTTAAAGTATAATCTTCATCCTCTTTATATTTAAACTTAACATTATTAAATTTAATAACACCTTTGGTATTCTCTAACTCTTTAGAACCATATACTTCATCTTTATATAACTCATTATTTAATAACTCACCTATTCTTTTTAAAGATACAGTTACCTTATTAAAGCTAACTCCAAAGTCACTAATACTCTCAACTACTTCATCAATTCTCCAAATATAAGACTCCATCATTAAGAAAACAGAAAGACTAATAACACCATCTAAGTAACACTTACCAGTTGTAAAAAGAATTAAAAACTGAATTAAGAAATAAGCTAAGTTATTAAAACCATAATACCATCTTTCATATTTTCTAACTTTAGCAGTATGACTATAAAGCTTATCTATAACTTTAGAAATATTACCCTCTATTATTCTAGTAATACCAAGTGACTTAATCTCTCTAATCCCTGTAATATTTTCTGTCGCTACTTTTACATAAGAGTCACTTTCTTTTTTAATATTTTCTTGGCTTTTCTTAATTCTAGGAAAGAACTTCATCGAAATAAATCCCATAATAACAGCAAGTAACATAATTTCTATAAATAATACAAGAGATATTCTAATTGCAATAACTATAACTATAATTACGACTACTGCTTTACAAATAAGTCTAACCATCTTAGATAATAATTCCATTACTCTATCAGGATCCGTATATAAACGATTAATAAACTCTCCTACTCCTATCTCTTCAAAAGCAATAGCAGGTAACTTATCTATCTTTTTATATAGGTCTTTACTAACATTTTTTGTAAACTTAATCTCAAAATATGTATATAAAGCGTCTCTTGGTATCTGTAAAAAAGTGTAGAAGATAATGTAAATACCTTCATACATTGCAAGATAAAAGACAAATGAATTTAGGTCTTTAGCAGTCAATGCTTCAACTGCAACACCCCAAAAATACACAGATATTAAAGCAGGTAAATAAGATAGTGCAACTAAGATAATATAAAGAACCAATCTTAATTTATCATCTTTAATATAATTCCAAAATATTTTAAAATGTTTTAATTTTTTCAAAAGAATACACCTCCAACAAAAAAACTACTTTACAGTAGTTCCCCAAATATCATATTAAAAGTACTAAAAGTATGAGACATCTTTTAAAACACTACTGTAAAAAACATGTAATAAAGTTTTCTATTTACATTAGTAACTAAAAGTCTCATCCTAATCACTCTTCCTTTCAAGTGACATAATAATATCATATAGATACATGCTTGTCAAACTACATATCTTGTAAATTTGAAAGAAATACAGTATAGAGTTATAATATACGTGAGGTGATAATTTTGATTATATGTCCAAATTGTAAAACTGAAAGTGATGATGATGCTAAATTCTGTAAAAACTGTGGTTATTATTTCTTAGAAGAAAATAATAAGCAAGATAACAATAAAAGAGAAAGCAAAAAGAAAGATAAAGTAAAACATAAAACAAAAACTAAAAATAAGACAAAAGTAAAAAAGGAAAAAGTAAAAACTCCTAAAAACAAACAATATAATGATAAACCAAAATCTAGTATCTTTACCAAAATACTTTTACTATTCTTTATTCTTTTATCTATCGGACTATTAATAATTGCAAGTATCCTAGGTTATCACTACTATGAAGAAAATAATATAGAAGTACCTAATGTAATAGGATATTCTTATGAAGAAGCAACAGCAATTCTTGATACTGCAAACTTAAGTTATGAAATGAAAGAAGTAGAAACAACTAATCAAGATGAGGTTGGTATTGTCATAAAGCAAAGTAAGAAAGGTGGATCTAAAACCCACGAAAACACTATTATTACTCTAACAGTAGGAGTTCTAGATAATCACGTTACTGTTCCAAATGTTATTGGTATGACTTTAGAAGAAGCCACAAGTACTTTAAATAAAAATAGCATATCTTATAGAATAGAATATGAAGAAACTACTGATGAAGAAAACAATACAGTTATAAAACAAAGTATAAGAGCAAGTAAAAAAATAGAGAATACAGAAATTATAACTATAACAGTTGCAAGAAACACAAATAATAATAGTGATACTGATAATAATGAAACAAATAATGAAGAAACAGATAATAATAATAAGGAAGATGAATCATCTAATCAAGACCAAGAAAAAAATCTACAAAACTAGTAGATTTTTTAATTTAAAGAATTACTTTTAATATCAACCTTTTCTATATCAATAATAGCATCTTTAGAAAACGAACCAGAAAGAGGTTTCATAAGTAATATACTATTACCATCTAAAACATCTGTCTCACCTATTCCATTAATCCTACACATATCATTTCCTAAACTAAAAGGTGACTCACCAGGCTTTACTCTATATAACATTTCATCACGAGCAGAACAACCATCCTGTTTATAATAATCAGTCACTCTAGCACAAGCTTCCAAAATCTCATCTGCATCAATATCTTTATCCGAAGGATAAGCAACTGTAATATTAGGTATTCCAGCGTCCTTAACCTTTTCTTCTAAGCTTGAAGGTTTAAAAGAACCATCCGCTTTACCTAAATCATGAACACCCTTTTGAATATCAGTAGCATCATGACCACTAGAAACAGACATAGCAACAGCTAATTGATCTGAAGCAGGATTAACAAGATTATAATTAGCAATTACTTTAGTAGTACCTCCTTCATAAGGAGTAATTCCAATTGAGAAATAAGAATCAATATCATTAGAATCAAAATCATTAATATCAACACCACTACACTTAAAACCAGTGCCTTGAAGTTCCTTAACAGCATCATCAAATTTCGCTTCATCAAAACCATCATTAACTAAAGTAACATCTAATATCTCATCAGTTGCAATATCAAAACTATAAACATCTCTACTAGTATCAATTGTTGTAGCAACACTAGTATCTTCTTTAGATTCACTATCCATAATATTACTACATCCAACACCCAAAGCAGAAACACCTGCTGTAATACCAATAATAGCCCCTATCATTTTTCTTCTTCTAGCAATCAACTTTTTTCTTCTCCTAGCTTCTCTAATCATCTTAGGAGTTATATTAATCTTTCTCATAATAAAACCTACTTTCTACTAATATTACTTGCAATTATATTAAGTAATCTAATTATCTCCCCAAGTCCATAAATCATACTACAGAATATAAAACTACCAAGCCAAAATAACAAAGTCAAAGTCAAATTATATTCCGTCTTAGTACAAGTAGCAAATAACTCAGATGTCTCACTACAAGCAGGAAATAAATTTCCCATAATAACACCAGCAATAAACAAGAATATAAACAAGCATACCGCTAACTGTTGATAAAAGTTATAATTTCTTTTTTTCTGAACTTCTTTACTTATCTTCTTTAATTTAGGTAAATCTTGTCTTTCTTCATCAATCTCATCAAACAAATCTTTCATTTCAAAGTCTCCTCATCTTTATTTTTTTTAGGTCTACCACGTCTTTTAACCTCCTTAGGCTTTTCTTCTTCTTTAATAATCTTATCTTCCTTAACTTCTTCTACTTTCTCTTCCTTCTTTTCTTTTTCTTTAAATACTTCTAACTCTTTTCTTTCAATATATTCTTTATATAGATAAATATATCTAACAAACATAAACTGATATATCGCTTCCAACAAATAAACAACTACATCTTCAAAACTATTAACTGATACTAAAGACACAATCAAACTAATAGCAATTATACCAATTAATAAATAATAGTACTGTCCATTATTAATCTCTGCTAAAGGACTATCAGATAATCTCAAATCTTTACCAATAACAGTACTAGTAAAGAAAGAATAACCAAAATAAAGTGTAATCAACACATTAAAAGCTAAATTCAAAATAGAATCAAATCCAAAAGATTGAAATATTGTAAATAAACTAGCAAAAGTTGTAAGTAAATAAAATACAAACATAATAACATTTAAATAATCAAAATATTTCTTACCAAACTTAACTCTAATTAAAATAAAATAAATTAAACTAACTAAATAAATACTATTATGATTAATAATTGATCTAAATATATCCCCTGTTGCCATATGACTTTGAATGGCAAAAGACTGTGATAAAATTATAAGCACAACTAATAAACCAATTAAAATATATGTAATCATACTAGGACTATCAAAGAAATCTTTTTCTTTACTTTTATTCATACAAATCCCTACCTTTCTTACTCCAATATAATTGTATCATAAATCTTAAAAAAAGAACATTAAATTAACTAACTAATGTCCTTTTTCTATATGCAGTCTTCTCATCTACTTTATAATTTTCTTTAATATCTTTAAGACTATTATATTTATTTCCATAATTATCTTTAACTAATTTAATAAATAACTCTTCTTCATAATATTCATCAAGTAAATTATTACCATTTTTAATTAGTCCATATACTTTTACAGTATCCACGTTATCACCATTAATCTTATCAAAAGACCAATCACTAACTTTATAGATATTATATTTTTTATCAGTAACATCTTGATTATAAATCAAATATTCCCCACATTTTAAAGTTACTTTTTTACTACTACCAGAGAATACTACTTTAGACTCATACATATCACAGTACACATCACCAGAAAAGTTATTTTTAATTCTAGTTACCAAATTACTATTAATAAGTTCATATAAGTAAACTACATCTTCACTAGTCTCATTATTATAATTAACAGCATTAATACCTACAGTCTTAGCATTATACCTAAACACTTCATATTTTTCTTTCTGAGTATTATTAATAACAATAAACAAAAGAATAGCACTAAGTATTAAACAAGTAACTGCAACTGTTAAAAACTCATACGTTCCCTTCCCCTTTTCATTAAATCTTATTATCATAAGCTTTAATCTTTCCTTCTATAGTATCATCAACTAATTTAACAGTATCAATGCATAATTTCAAAGCACTATCATAATTACCTTTATAGAAAAGGGAACTAGCTCTATCAAGGCCACTATTAATATCATCATGTAAACTTCTATATCTATTACCATATACTATTAAACCTTCTGTTAACTTAGCTTTATTAATCATATTTAGTGTTGTATTATAAAGTTTTAAAACCAAGTCTCTCGCTGTATCTACTCTCGTATTAAGAGTCTTAATAACAATAGGTTTATGAGATAATTCTTTAACTACTTCTTCTATCGCTTCATTCGCTTCATTAAGTTCAACAAAATAATTATCACTAATTATAGGTAGTTTAAACTCTCTCATCTTCTCTTTACATTCTCTTAATAGTTTATCTATTTCACCTAACTGTTCTCTAGCTCTTTGTTCATCTTCATACATATTACCCAAACTCTTCAAAGCAACATCTAAAGTTGATTCAGTCTGTTTAAGCTTTAATGTAAGTTCATCCACTTCTTTAGTAACTAATGAATAAGGAGTCGCTTTATTCTTAACTCTATCTACTAAGTTTTTATATTCGTCTTTAATAGAGGTTAAATCTTTATTAACTTCATTAATAATCTTAACATCCTCTTCATTAAGGTCATACATATTCTTAATATCATCTAACTGGTCATAAATATCACTAACTATTTTATCAGTCTTCTTTAATTTCTTACCAAAATCTCTAATACCTTCATCATATACTTTTCTTGAAAGTCTTTCTTTCTCAAAATCAACAAATATACTATCTAAATAATCAAGAATAGTCTTAAGTTCAAACATACAATCTTCTAAATTCAAGACTTTAATTCTATCTAAAATAACCCCTACATTCTTACGTGACTCTTCTAAGTTATAGTCAAGATTTAAATACTCAATAGGATAACCTTTTTCTACCATATCTTTAGAAGTATCTTCAATCTCTTTAATTCTCTTTGGAATCAATTGTTTACACATAAGCATTAAATCAGGAACTTCAGAAACAACTATTTCCATATGTTCTATCATAGTATCCAATGCTTTTACTATATGTACTACATCACTATACATATTATCATCCATTGCTTTTTCAAACTCTAAAAATCTCTTCTCAATATTTTCAAGTTGTAATTCTATCGCTTCAGACATCTCTTCATAAAGATTCTTATGTTCATTATATTCTTTATTTAAAGCTCTATATTTAGTTTTAAGTTTACTAATAATACTACGATACTTCTCTTCACTTAAAGTAATCTCTTTTATCTGATCAAGTAAATCATCCGCTTGTTCTCTAACTTTATAAACTTCCATTTCACATTTTGCAATTCTAAATTTAGCAGTTTTATATTCTTTCTTATCTATAAGAGTATCTAATTCTATAAGCATATCATCTATTTTAGGAATATCTTCATTTTTAATAGTATCAAATCTCTCTTCCCACTTTTGATACTTCTCTTCCATTTTCTCATTCTTGATAATAGGTTCTAACTTAGAAAGTTCTAAAAGTACAGGAGTACTTCCAATTAAGTTTTTCTCTCTCTCTAAATTATCATATATATCTTGATAATATCTCTTTTGTTTTCTTTTTAAAATAGTGATAATAAGGATTACCAAAATTAAAACTACAATAACAGCACTAATTATATATAATAACGTATGTCCCATTACTATCACCTCTACTATAACATCATATCATAAACTATATTTTTTTGCTACCTAAAACTTGACAAAAAGAGAATTTCATAATATGATATTAGAGCAATTTACTTGAACAGCAATGCTTTACTTTATTCAATGTGTTTTTTTAAACTGAGTAGCTTTTGTGCTGTAAAGCGAAAAAATTACTCCCTGAATAAATGGTGAAAGCAACAATCAAGAAAGTGCAAATATAAGGAAAGGAGAAAAATTATGGCAAGATATACAGGACCAAGTTACAAAAGATCAAGACGTGTTGGTTTTTCTTTAAGTGAAACAGGAAAAGAACTTGCAAAAAGACCTTATGGACCAGGACAACATGGAAATGCAAGACATGGTAAACCAAGTGATTATGGTAATCAATTAAAAGAAAAACAAAAATTACGTTTCATGTATGAAGTTAATGAAAAGCAATTTAGAAAGACTTTTGATGAAGCTGCTAAAATGCCAGGTGTACATGGTACTAACTTCTTAATTTTATTAGAATCTCGTCTAGATAACTTAGTATATCGTATGGGATTTGCAACTACTCGTCGTGGAGCAAGACAACTTGTAAACCATGGACATATTACTGTAAATGGTAAAAAAGTAGATATCCCATCATACAGAGTTAAACCAGGAAGTGTTATAGCATTAAAAGAAAACTCTAAAGATCACAAAGCTGCTAACGAAGCTTTAGAAAAAGTTAACAAACGTGTAGAATATGTAACTTTCGATGAAAACAAAAAAGAAGGTACTTATGTAAGATATCCTGAAAGAAGTGAACTTAACATGGATATAAATGAGTCACTAATCGTCGAATTCTATAATAAATAGGAAATAAAAGAATCAAGAGCTGAACAAGTTCTTGATTTTTTTGTTTCTAAAATTTAATATCTCTAAACACATTAATTATTTAACATTTTTAACAAGACATAATATATAGCAAAGGAGGTAAATATGATTTTTAATAATGATGACAATTGTCATGAAGACAAGAAAAAACATTGCTGTCCTGAAAAAATAATATGTTGTTTTAAATCCAAAGGCCCTACTGGACCTACAGGACCTACTGGAGCTAGTGGAGCAACTGGACCTACAGGACCTACTGGAAACTGTACATGCTCTTGTGTATCTAAAGGAGAACTAGTAGTAAATGGCGGAATGGAAGTTGTTATTGATGATAAACCAACTGGATGGATATTCACTAATCCAGACAATATAACATCAGAAAATAGTCAAGGAAGAGTTCACTCAGGAAATTGGTCTGTTAACATAGGTGATGATTCAACACTATCACAAATAATAAACAACATAGAAGCAGGTTGTTTTTATGAATTAAGCTTCTTTGCAAGAGGAGAAGGAGCTCAAGTATCGCTAAATGCCAATGTAATATTTCTAACTAATTATGGCGACGTCCTTGGTGGAAATCTTATGGTAAGAGCTCAAGATATGACTAATAGCAACCGTGATTTTGCATATTATAAATTAATAACTTCACAAGCACCAGTTGGAACTACAGGAATTAAAATAGAATTCATAGTTAATGCAAATGGTAATCAATCACTAGATCTAGACGATGTATCACTAACAAGCTTAGAACATAAGAAATAAAATAAATTTTATTTCGCCCTTGTCGTTGCCTCCAAGGATTCCTATTTCATAGATAGAGTAA
>CALVUY010000036.1 GCA_944363705.1 uncultured Bacilli bacterium
GACAAAAAATACAAAAAAAGACAGTAATTTCAACAATTATTGTCTTTTTGTCTTATAAATTATTTTGTCCTATAACGCGAATTATAAGACATGTCTTATAATTCGCGTTACCATTGTTGTTGACGTTGCGCACGTTAGACGAAGATTTTGGTAATTCCCTACTATAATTTATTTAATCTAATTATAGCCATTTTAATTTAGTCAGTAATCTAGAAAATACATTTCCTAGATTACTGACATCTAACTACCTAGAGTTAGAACGAACGGGTCTGATTCAGTCCCTGTACCCGAAGTTATTTGCACGTTAGATTTTAGATTCATAGCTGGCCGCACACCATTCGCAAAAGACGGATTGCGGCTGTCCGCGGTACCATAGTTGATGACGTTGCGCACGCCAAACGGACTATATAGTGTTAATGTCCAATAAGTTGTATTATTGTCATTTCTATCAAATTGTCCGGCCATTAATTCGCCCATTCGAAGTAATCCCACTTTAGCATCTGTACTTGTAGCATATCCTGACATATTAGTATCTGTATATTTTGCTAATTTATATGATGTTCCACTTCCTACTGTTCCAATATACCATGTAGTGCTATCTTCTATCATTGCAATATCTTCATTTGTCAAATAACCATTTCCTATATTTAGATAATCATTATTTAAAAATGTTCCTAATGTATTTGTACTTGAATATGTTGTATTACTGCCAAATTCACTTGTCATAAAACTTCCAGAACTTTTTAATGGTTCTGTACTAGTTATCTTAGTCAATCCTGGAGCCTCGTGACTTACTATTCTATATAGATTATTCTCACCACTTCCAAATCTTATATATTCTCCACTATACCTACTTGACAGCAATGTTCCTGAAAGATTAGTATCATTATCTCCGTTTAAGCGATAAGGGTTATCTACTGTTCCATCACCATCTACAATTTTTATGCTAGATTTTAGATTTATTGATGGCCGCACGCCATACGCATAAGACGGATAGTTGGTGTACGCGCTACCAACGTCGCCGACGCCGCGCACGTAAGACGAACTATATGGTGTTAGAGTCCACCAAGAAAGTCCATTATTTAAATAACCATTACTATAGTTTGTTCCATGATAACTAGATTGATATTCATACATATTAAGTAATCCTACAGCATCAGTTACTGTGGTTGTTCCATTAGGTCTTGTTATACTTCCTAAACCAGTTGCATCCATTGTCGCATCCCAAACACTATCTGTTACAATAAAATTCTCATAATCTCTTAAATTACCAAGGAAGCCATCGACGCTTGTATCATTTAACCAATCTTCCATATAACTGCCTTCAAAGTCTGTACTTCCACTTGAATAAGTAATTGAACTTATATTCCATTGTGTTACTAATTTAGTTGTCTTTGCTGCTTTATTAACAGACACCGCTCTCCATAACTTACCACTATACCATATATAATTATTAGGATCTTCTCCTGTTATAAAAGTATCTGTTCCATCATTAAAGGTACTTCCATTATCTCCTACATTTGCTAGCACTACTTCACTAACTGGGTCCCCAGTGTCCTCTTCAAATAAATGTCCATTACTAGGAAGACTTAAATCATTATAATCAAGTCCTACTCCAACTCCTAAAGTTATTGTTACGCTACTATTAGAATTATTTGATACTTTTATTGTATAAGTATTACTAGAACCACTTGTACCCATAGGCTGTAAATTAGTTCCAGTTTCAACTGGAGGTATGTTTATACCCTCTTCTACTATATATCCTGCCGTTACACTAGAAGGTAAACTACCAATATAATAGAAATTAAATCTTGCTGTTATATTGGTAGTATTAGTAAGTGCTACTGTAAATTCTTTAGTAGTATTTGCAGGTATTGATAAAGTATTGGCTTCTTCTCCATCTACTGTCAATATATAAGTTATATTACCAGTTACTATACTTATAGCTTCTTCTTTTTCAGTTGAGACTGTAAATATAGCATAAGAAAAATAACCACCTATTAATAATAAGCATAGAAGCCCTACACCTAAAATGTAGAACTTAGATATGTCTGATTTCATAAGTGCTTTTATTTTGTATTTCATTATTTTTTCACCTTACCTTTAAGTTTTTCCTACTATATAAAAATAATAACACAGAATGTGTTATTATTAAAGATTTTTTATTAAGTTTTATAAATTAAATGTCAAAACATCTTTTATATTTAGCTATTTAATTTTAATGTGAATGGTGAATTCTTTGTTCCATTTCCTGATGTTATAATAACATTTGATTTAAGATTAATTGCGGGTTTAATGCCATATGTATAGGATGGACTTTCTGAATACGAATAACCACTAGCATCAGTAAGCCATACATAAGATGTATTATATGGATTTAATGTCCAGTAGGATGTATTATTTCCATATGTATCAAACTGTCCAGCCATTAATTCTCCTAATCTTAATAGTCCTACTTTTGTTGATGCTGTAGTTGTTGTCGTACTTGACATATTAGCATCTCTATATTTTGCTAATCGGTAATTTCCTCCTGAGCCTACGGTTCCTAAGTACCAAGTAGTACTATCAGTTATCATATTACTATAATTACTTCCTATATAGCTAGTTAGGTATGTTCCGTTTAAAAAACGGCCTATTGTAGTGGCACTTGAATATCTTACACTACTTCCAAAAGCTGAGTTTCTAAAACTTCCTGAATCTTTTATAGGGTTGGCACTAGTTATTTTAGTTAAACCTTCTGTTTCATGACTTACTATTCTATACAAATTATTTGTACCTGTTCCAAAACTTACATATTCACCACTATATCTTGTAGAAAGTGCTATTCCTTCTAAATTGGTATCATTATCTCCCATTAATCTATATGGATTATCTTCTGTTCCATCTCCATCTATTATTCTTACGGAGGATTTTAAATTTATTACTGGTCTTACGCCATCTGCATTAGAAGGACTATAATAGTAGCCATCTCCATAATAGTTAATATTACGTACATTAGTAGAATTATATGGCGTTAAAGTCCACCAAGCAAGTTCATTATTTAAATAACCATTACTAGTTGTAGTTCCTATATAGCTCGTTTGATATTCGTACATATTTAAAAGTCCTACGGTTTGTGTTACTGTAGATGAAGATGAAGGTTTTGTTATACTTCCCAGATTTGCTGTAGAAGTTGCTGTATACCATGTAGCATCTGATACAATAAAGTCTTCATAATTCCTTAAATTGCCTAAAAAACCATCTACAGTAGTATCATTTAACCATGTTTCTATATAACTTCCTTTAAATGTACTACTATTTGAATTATATGGTATTACCGAGATATTCCACTGGGTTATTAGTTTAACTGTATCACTACTATTATTTATAGACATCGCTCTCCATAATTTACCACTATACCAAATATAATTATTTGGATTAGTTCCTGTTATAAAGGTATCAGTCCCATCATTATATGTACTACCATTATCACCTACATTAGCTAGTAATACTTCAGAAGCAGATATACCTTGATATTCTTCAAATAAATGTCCATTATCTGGCAAGCTTAAGTCATTATAATCAAGGCCGGCACTTACACCTAAAGTTATTGTTTGAGTCCTAGTAGTATTGTTAGTTACTGTTATTGTATATGTATTGCTAGAATCATTTTCTCCCATAGCTTGTAGATTTATTCCTTCGATAGGTGGTGGATTGTTTAAACCATTACCTGTTTTGTATCCTGCTGTTATATTAGAAGTAAGACTTCCTACATAATAGAAATTAAATCTTGCTATTCTATTAGTTGTATTAGTTAAAACTATTGTAAAATCTTTAGTAGTTTTAGATGGCACTGATAAAGTGTTACTTTCTTTTCCATCTACTGTTAAAGTGTAAGTTATATTGCCTGTAACTATCCTTATAGCATCTGTCTTTTATTTGGTTACTGTAAACATGGCGTAAGAAAAATAGCTACTGAGTAGTAGTAAGCAGATAAGAACCATGCCTAAAATATAAAATTTAGATACATCAAATTTCATAATTTCTTTAATTCTTTGTCTCATTTTTCTCTCCCTCTTACCGCTATCATAAAAATAATAACACAAAATTGTGTTATTATGAAAGTATTTTTTTAATTAAAATAGTCTATTGACATAGCTCTTTTGACATTTTTTAAGGTATTAGCAGCTTCTTTTTCAGCTTTTATACTTCCTTCTTTTAATATGTCATATACAAGTTTTATATTATCTTCATAATATTTTCTTTTTTCTCTTATAGGCGTTAGTATATCTTCTATAACATCATATAAAAATCTTTTTACTTTTACATCTCCTAAACCGCCCTTTTCATAATGAGCTTTCAATTCATTAAGATTTTTATATTCATTTAAGTACTTCTTAAAATGCTCATCAGTTGCAAGTGCTTCTAGATATATAAACACTGGATTATCTTTAGTATTACCAGGATCTTCTACTTTTAAATGATTAGGATCTGTATACATACTCATAACTTTTTTCTTAACAGTATCACTATCATCTTTAAGATATATACAATTACCTAATGATTTACTCATCTTGGCTTTACCATCAGTACCAGGTAGTCTTCTACACACTTTACTATCAGGTATCATTGCTTCTGGTTCTACTAAAGTTTCTCCATATATACTATTAAAACTTCTAACTATTTCTCTAGCTTGTTCTATCATAGGTAATTGATCATCACCTACTGGTATTATGTTAGCATTAAAAGCGGTTATATCTGCTGTTTGACTAATCGGATAATTTAAAAAGCCTACAGGAATACTATTACCAAACTCTTTTTGCTTTATTTCACTTTTTACTGTTGGATTTCTTTCTAATCTTGATAATGTTACAAGATTCATATAATACATTGTAAGTTCACATAATTCTGGAACCATGCTTTGGATAAATATAGTAACTTTTGAAGGATCAAGCCCTACTGATAAATAATCTATCACTACTTCTAAAATGTTGTCTCTAACTTTCTTAGGATTTTTAAAATTATCAGTTAAGGCTTGAATATCAGCGATAAAAACATACATTTCATCATAATTACCTTCTTCTTGAAGCTTTACTCTATTTTTTAAGGAACCTACATAATGACCCAAGTGTAGGTTTCCTGTAGGTCTATCTCCAGTTAATATTATTTTTTTCATAAAACATCACCAATATTAGTTTACCACAAAAGATTAAAATTTCAACTTAGACTTTTATATCTAAAGGAACACTATAATAAATATTATCCTCTGGTTGTTTATAATAAATGCTTAATAATCCATCACTAGCTATATAGATATGATAATCTAATATATTAGTAGTATAATTTAAATTTTCATCTATATTTCTTTGATTAATATCATTAGTAATTGCTAATAATATTTGTTCATTAGTAATAGAATAAGTAGTTTTTATTTCATCTTCTGTTAACAGCTTATCATTAGTAATATCATAATAGTATACATTAATTTCTTGATTGTTAGTAGATAAACACAAGTTTGATGTCCCACTTATCAAAGTAATTCCTAATAGTTCATCGCTACCATATAATGTAGAAATACTTTCTGTCATTATACTACGTTGATATAAGTTAGAAACAGCACTACATTCATTACTGGACATATCTGTTGAGTTTAAACTTGTTGTATAAGAATCATTTATTTTTGTATTAATTTCATTAACTATGTTAGTAAAAGTCCTACTTGTTATATCAGTACTAATAGTATAATAATTTCTTGTTCCAAAGCCACATTCTACGTCTTCTTTACAAATTTCTAAATTTAGTGGTTCATCATTAATTGATAAATGTTTTACAGTTATAGAATTGCTATTATTATCTTCATTAGTTTGTTGCTTATCTTCTTCAACAGATGGAAGATAAACAACATTATATATTATTACACTAATTAGAACTAAAAGTAAAATGCTAATAATTATAATTCCTATTAGTCTTGCTTTTGATTTCATAATCATTCTCCTTTTTAATGATCTCTACATGTTGAAGCACAGTCTGTAGGTTTGTTAGTTGATACTAAGCATGTTTTATATATATACTTATATGTGAAAGTTTCACCACCAGGTGTAGTTCGTACTAAAGGATTAACCATAACATAAAAGTCACCATCTAACTGTGATTTTACTTCAACAGAGGTAGGATTGTTTATATTTGAATAAATTGTAACCATACAATTATATCTATTCTCTTCTGTATCAGCACAACTTGTTGTTTTTCTCCAATTTATAAATGTTTTACCATTTCTACACAAATATAATTTTTTTGTTGGTTGTTGTAAGGTATAATTTTGATAATAATATTTATTTTTATTTTGAGGTGTAGTACTTTGGATATTAGATGCTCCATCCCAAACTTTTGTATAAATAGTATACTTTCCATAACCAGACAATGTATAACAAACTTGATTATCCCTCTCGGTTAGAAGAGTTATTCTTTTACCATTTTTCCAAGGTTGCATTTCTATTGATTTAATAGTTTCATTATCCTGTGCCGTCGCACATATTTTAAGACTACTATTAGGATAAATACCACCACCGATATTATATGAAACTGTAGGTTTTGTTCTGTCTAGTTTTATTGTAAAACTTTTAGTAGTAGTATTTCCTGCTGTATCTGTTGCTTTATAGTGGACTGTTGAAGTTCCTTGGGCGTTAATATTACGATTCGTTCCGTTTACAAAATCTGCTGTATTAGTTGAGGCTCCTGTTACTTTATATGAGACTGTACAATCTCCTGTATTATCGCTACAACTTCCTCTTAATACGACATAACCGCTATACCAAGTATTATTTGTATAATTTTTTAATGAATTTATATTAGAGCTATTTCCTAAATCAGTACTATTGGCTTTTTTCTTTAAGGCAACCGATAAAGATGGAGCGGTTCTATCTAGTTTAACTGTATAAGTTTCAGTAGAGGTATTTCCCGCAGCATCAGTTGCTCTGTATTCGATTGTAGATGTACCTTCTGCATTAATATTACGTAATGATTTATCTACGAATCCATCTGTATTAATAGATGCTCCTGTTACTTTATATGATACGCTACATCCACTTCCTTCGTCAGTACACATACCTTTTAAAGCAACATAACCACTATACCATAAATCATTTTGATAATCTTCTAAATCACTTATATCTGCATCTTCATCTAAATCTTCAATGCTAGTTTTTTTCTTTGATAATACAGATAAAGATGGATTTGTTCTATCAATAATATATTCATCTGAAACAGCAGAACATGAATTACCGTTTTGATCATATATTTCTGCTTTTATTTGGTATTTTCCTTCTGTATTAAATGTTATATCTGGAAGTATATTACCAAGTGTTGAATTAATTATTTCATATTCACCATCATTAGTTTTTTGACTCAATTCAACTCTATATGTATTACTTGGAAGTTTAAAACTAAGGGTAATATCTTTATTAGTGCTTGTAACATCACCTAAAGAGTTAATTATATCAACTTGACCACAATCTATTCCTTTATAAACTGAATATTTTCCTGATGCTCTAGTCGCTCTATTACCACTTGTATCTATAGCATATCCCGTTATTTTATAAACTCCTAGTTCAGTTAATTTTATTGTTATATCTCCGTTATATAATTGATAACCACTATCACGATATTCTTCGCCATCTTTAGTAATAACATATCTATATGACTCAACTTCTTGATTATCTTCTATATTCATTTTTACAGTTATAGAGCCTTCTGATGACTTTTTATTTGGACTAAAGGTGATTTTAGGAGAAGATTTATCTTCAGTTGTTGTATAATTATCGCATACTAACAAACCATAGTATTGATAATCTTTTTCTGTTACCTTTTGAACAGTAACACCACTGGTTGTTCCATTACAATCATTTCCATCTTCATCAGTAATTGAATCTATGTATTTTTCTTCTACTAGTTTTTCTAAAGGAACAGTACTAGTATCTCCTATATCATCAGGTAATTCACTTCTATTATCTGCATAATATTCTCTTCCTGCTAATACAAGCATATCTTCTTGACTTTTATAATAGTTATTATCACCATTATCTAAGATGCTAGTTACACTAATATAGGCGATAGAAACTAATAACCCTATTATTATTATTGTTGCCAGTAATTCAATTATTGTAAAACCTTTTTTCTTTTCTCTCATCATTCCACATCCTCTTATTATAAATTATAAATCAAAAAAATGAAAAATACAAACTATATATGGTAATATATTTTTTTTCTTTACATATTATCTATTAGGTGATGCTTATAATGAGTTATTTAAAAAAGATTGGTAAATTTATATTAATTACTTTTATAAGTATAATTGTTTTAGGTTTATTATTAAATACTTTATACTATTTTGATATTATAAGTAATAATGTATATAATATTATGAAAATGATTATTGTTCTAGGTTCTTTATTTATTAATTCCTTATTTCTTGGCAAGGCTTCTTTAAAGCATGGTATTGTTGAAGGGTTAAAGTTAGGAGCAATATTCTTACTTGTTATGGTTATATTAAAATTAATAACTAATAGTGCTTTTGACATTAGAACAGGCATTTATAGTATAATAATTCTTTTAACTACTAGTATGGGGGCTGTTATTGGTATTAATAGAAAAGAAAAGAAATAAAGCTAGAGGTTTAACATTTCTTCTAAATACTTTATTTCTTTTTTAGTTAATCTAATTTTACTTCTAAAAGATTTAGGCAAAGCTTTAAGTAAAGCCTTTTTTGTGTTTAACAAGTTTTGATAATACTCTTTAGTAAGATTGTCTTGTTTAGTCATTAATATAGGTCCTAAGAATAGCTTTTTATATGAATAGTATTTTCTTCCCTTTTTAAAAACTAATATTTCATATATAATGTTTTTTTCTTTAACTAAGGTTTCATTTTCTATATGGTATCCTAATTTTGTTAGGTTTCTTTTAACAGCAAGAGAATAATTATTAGGTGAAAGTATTATAGTATTAATATTTTTTAGATATTTTCTATTATCATTTAGTATTTTATTAATATTAAGTCCTCCCATACCGGATATAGTTATAGTATCTATTCCCTCGGTATAAGAATCTAATCCTTCTTTTTTAACTAATTTAACTTTACCTGACACTTTATAGAAATCAACATTTTCTTTAGCTTTTTTTAATGGACCACTTTTATTATCACTAGCGACTACTTTACTAAGACCTTTTTCTTTAACTAAATAGATGGACAAAAGAGCATGATCACATCCAATATCTAAAGGATATGAAGAAAGGGGAACTAAATCCCCTATTGTTTTTAATCTGTTATTTATTTTCATTTAATCTGTTAAGAAATCCTTTAATTTACGAGATCTAGATGGATGTCTTAATTTTCTTAAAGCTTTCGCTTCTATTTGTCTAATACGCTCTCTTGTAACACCAAATATTTGTCCTACTTCTTCTAGTGTTCTACACTGTCCATCATCAAGTCCAAATCTAAGTCTTAAGACTTTCTCCTCTCTATCTGTTAATGTTAATAAGACACTTGCTAGTTCTTCTTTTAACATTTCTTCTGTTGTATATTCTTCTGGTCCTATCATTCTATCATCTTTTATAAAGTCTCCTAAATGAGAATCATCTTCTTCACCAATAGGTGTTTCTAGAGCGACTGGATCTTGACTTATTTTATATACTTCACGCACCTTTTCTACAGGCATTTCAAGTTTTTCAGCAATTTCATCATCTGTTGGTTCTCTATTTAACTCTTGAGTAAGTTGTCTTTGAATCCTTGCTAGTTTATTTATTGTTTCTACCATATGAACAGGTACTCTAATAGTTCTAGCTTGATCTGCTATCGCTCTTGTTATCGCTTGTCTAATCCACCATGTAGCATAAGTTGAAAATTTATAACCTTTAGTTGGATCAAACTTCTCAACCGCTTTCATCAAACCAATATTACCTTCTTGGATTAAATCAAGAAATAACATTCCTCTACCTACATAACGTTTAGCGATAGAGACAACTAAACGAAGGTTTGATTCAGCTAATATTCTTTTCGCTTCCTCATCACCTTCAACAGCTCTTTCGGCATATTCAAATTCTTCATCACTGTTAAGTAGAGGTATTCTACCTATCTCTTTTAAGTACATTCTAACAGGATCATTTATTTTAACGTCTTTAGACATTGTAAGTTCTTCTGTTTTAGTGTGTTCAGTAATTTCTTCACCACTAGCATCATCGCTTCCATCTTCTGATACAATATCAATACCTTCGGCAATTAAACTGTTATATAAATCATCAAGACTATCACTATCTATTTCTAGACCTTTTAATTCTGAAGCTAATTGTTCATAAGTAATATATCCTTGTTCTTTACCTAATTTAATAAGTCTTTCTTTTCTTTGTTCCATTGTTTTTATTTCTTCTACCATTTTAATTCTCCCCTATTCTTAGTTTTCTAATCTCTTCAGCATATTTTACTTGCATCAGTGGATCTGTTTCATTTTTAATCTTCTCTTCTAAATTATTAATTGTTTTTTTATAGTTATATTCTCTTATTACTTTAAAGTAATCATAGAGTTCTTCTTTAGTAAGAGTAGTCTTTAAGTCCATCTCTAATACTTCATTTAAGAGATTCAGTAACTCCTCTTTAGGTGCTAAGTAAGTATAAAAGTCTGCTTCATTAATAAAACCATACTTATGGTAAAAATAAACAATTTCACTTTCTAATGCTCTTAAAGCCTCGGTAGGAAGGACTATATGTTCTTGCTCTACCACATCTATTATCTCTTGTTTATTTAACATATAATATATAATGTTGAAGCTTGCCTTTTGATACATATCTTTTTTCTTAGGCTGTTTTGTTTTAGGAGCAGTAATTACTTCCTTTTTTATCTCTTTAGTATTAACTAGCTCCTGAAAACTTTTTTCTAGGGTATTATAACCTATTTCAAACTTTTTTGCAAGGTCTTTTAGTATAATTTCTGTTCTAATTGTATCATTTATTTTAGAAGCTTCTTCTAGTACTTCATGAATATAGTTAGCTTTCTCTTCACTACTAGCAAAATTACGATTACGAGATAAGTTCTTAATCTTAAAGTCACTATAGTAAATAGCATTATTTATCAATCCTTGAAAAGCATCTTTACCATTCTTTAAGATATAGGTATCAGGATCATCTTCTCCTGGAAGTGTTATTACTTTAACTTCTATTCCCTCACTTTTAAATAATTCTCCATTAGCAAGTGTTGCTTTAACTCCTGCTTCATCACCATCAAAGCAAAGAATAATGTTATTAGATAGTCTTTTAATCTCTTTAATATGATCTTTTGTTAAGGCAGTACCCATAGTAGCGACTGTATTTTTAATACCTACAGTACTTGCTCTTATAATATCTATAAAGCCTTCCATGATTATAACAGACTTTTTAACACGGGCTTCTTCTTTAGCGATATGATAGTGATAAAGGAGTTTACCTTTTTTAAAGAGTTCTGTCTCTTTAGTATTCAAGTATTTATTTTGTTTACCACTAGTTATAATACGGCCACTAAAACCTATTACTTTACCATTTAAATCATGTAAAGGAAACATAAGTCTTGAATTATAGATATCATGGTCTTCATTACTAAGCCCTATTTTATTAAGTAAATCAATAGAGTGTCCTTTCATAGTAAGTAATTTAGTAAGATCATCTCTCATCTTTAGAGAATATCCTATTTCAAATTCTTTAATAGTATCATCATCAATGCTTCTATTCTTTAAATATTCCCTTGCACCTTCTCCTTCTTTACTAAGTAAATTGTTTTGATAATATTTATTAGCAAGATCATATATTTTATACCATTCATCATATTTAGTTGATACTTTTTTAGTTTTAAATCCACTTAAAGTAATACCAACACGGTTTGCTAAGTCACTTAATACTTGATTAAATTCTTTATGTTCATAGTTCATTAAAAAGGTAAAGACATTACCAGTCGCATGACAAGAGAAGCAAGTATAGATTTGTTTTTCCCTAGATACACTCATAGAAGGATTAGTATCATCATGAAAAGGGCAAACTCCAAAATAGTTTTTACCACGTTTTTCAAGAGGAATCTTCTCACCAATAACATCAACAATATCATTTTTTCTTCTAACTTCATTAATAATATCTTGATTATTGTTCATGAATATCCCTCCTTACCAATCTATCAATTATTTTAACACAATAGAAAAGAAAATTCTATAAACTACTAGAATTTTCTAATTGCATATTATCAAGTTCTTTTAACATCTGTTCTTTAATTTTATCGATATCGGCAAAAAACAGGTTTATTCCATTATCTTTTAATTTCAATAGATTTTTAAAATTATTTACAATTATTTTTTCTAAAGTTTCTGGAACTTTCGCAGGTTTTCCATCAACTGTATGAACATGATCAATATATTTTTCTAATGTAGGAAAAGCATTTTGTAATAAAATAACACTTTCTTTATCAATTACTTTATCAATTAAAATCGTATTACAAAAACCATATCTTTCTATTTTCTTATCTACTATTTTTTTGTATTTAGATACCTTACTGCTCAAAGGAATAAACCATAGTATATCTTTATCTCTAATAGTAAAATAAGTAGGTCTTTTTTTACCTCGCTCATGATTAGTCATTAAATTCTCATCATTAACAATATCGAAAAATTCATCTTTAATATGATATAAATAACCTGTTTTTATTTTCATATTTGTACACCCCCAATATATATAAGTTGTAGCCTAAGTGTACCATATAAAAAATATGTTCGTCAATATTTTTTTTACAATTTTAAAAAGAAAATTCTATCATTTGATAGAACTTTCTAATCATTTTCGACTGGGATTACTTATTACTCGCTAGCCACCCAGAAGCGAGAAACATTGTCGACTGGGATTACTTATTACTCGCCAGCCACCCAGAAGCGAGAAACATTTTCATATTTATTGTAAGTAAATTTATACTTACTTTTATATTATATGAAATCTCTTTCATTTAATACATCTTTATTGTATCATAATAGTTTATTTATGTAAATATCATTTTTTATTTTTTTCAAGAGAATTATGTATTATTTTGAACTAATAGTTTCGGTATTAAGTTCTTTTAACATTTGTTCTTTAATTTTATCTATATCAGTAAAAAATAAATTTATACCTTTTGACTTTAATTTTAATAAGTATTTAAAACTTCTAAGTATCTCATCTTGTAACGAATCAATTACTTTGGCAGGGCATCCATTATCAAGTAAATGTATATGGTCTATATATTTATCTAAAGTAGGAAAAGCATTTTGAATTAGAATAGCTGAATCTTCTCCTAATACTTTTCTTATTAAGATACTATCACATCGTCCATATTTTTTTATTTTGTTATTTATAATTCGTCTATATTTATTAACATTGCTACTTAAAGGAATAAACCATAATATTTTCTTATCTTTAATAACAAAGTATGTAGGCCTCTTATGTCCCTTCTCTTTATTAGTCATAAGATTTTCATCTTTAACAATATCAAAAAACTCATCTTTTATGTGATATAAATAACCAGGTTTTATTTTCATATTTGTACCCCCAATATATATAAGTTGTAGCCTAAGTGTACCATATAAAAAATATGTTCGTCAATGTTTTTTTTGCAAAATTTAAAAAGAAAATTCTATCTTTATGATAGAACTTTCTAAAACATTTTCACCCGGAATAATTTATTACTCGCACCATCCGGGAGCGAGAAACATTGTCGACCGGAATAATTTATTACTCGCACCATCCGGGAGCGAGAAACATTTTCATATATGTAAGTAAAACTACTTACTTTAATATTATATGAAAACTCTTTCATTTAATACATCTTTATTGTATCACAATAATTTATTTTAGTAAATACCCTTTATCTTCATTCATATCAGAATATAAAATAATTAAAAGAGATAACTTTATCGCTATCTCCTTATCAAACCATTTTTTACTGGAATGGTAAACCGCTTTATAAGTCCATTTTTTTAGGGGAATGGTAAAACCTCATTAATATTAAATGAAATCTCTTTCATTTAATACATCTTTATTGTATCATGATAAATTGTTTTAGCAAATACTTTTTGACTTATAATTTTTCTATGTTATAATAAGTAGCTATAAGAAATGGGGGATTTTATGTTAGAACTTATGAAAGAAAGAAAAGTTTTAAAAGATAATAG
>CALVUY010000037.1 GCA_944363705.1 uncultured Bacilli bacterium
CTACTTAGAAGAACAGAACAACAAATGGCTATGCAAGGAATTAGTTTAGATTTATATTATCAAGTTACTAAATCTACTGAAAAAGACTTAAGAGATCAACTTGAAAAAGAAGCTTATCAAAACGTATTATATAGATTAATGCTTGAAGAAATCATGAATATGGAGCATATTGAAGTAAGTGAAGAGGAAGCAATGGAAGAAGCTAAAAGACTTGCAGAACGTTACCAAATGGAACTAGATGATTTCTTAAACGAGTTTGGTGGTATTGAGATGGTTCAATATGACCAGGAGATGAGAAAAACTATTGAATTATTAAAAGAATTAAATAAATAGTTGCTAGATTTAAAAATCTTTGATAAAATTACTAGAGAAAAAAGGAGGGAAAACGTATGGCAAAGAAATTAGGACATAGACAAAAGAAGACTTTTGTATGCTCAGTTTGTGGTAATGAGAATTATAGAGAAGAAAAAAATGTAAATAATACTCCAGGAAGAATGGAGATTAGTAAATATTGTAAATTCTGTGGTAAACACACAACTCATAAAGAGAAGAAATAATAATATAACAGTCATTTAATGACTGTTTTAAGTCTATAAGAAAGGAGTAAGTAAAATGGTTAATTCTAATGATTTTAAACCAGGTATGACTATTCAATTTGAGGGAGGAATCTATACTATAATTGAAAGTCAACATGTTAAACCAGGTAAAGGTGCTGCTATAGTAAAAGCTAAGATGAAAAATTTAAGGACAGGTTCTATTGTAGAGAAAACATTTAATGCAGGAGTTAAAGTAGAAACTGCTCATATCTCTAAAAAAACAATGCAATTTCTATACTCTATGGGAGATACTTATTATTTTATGAGTATGTCAGATTATGAACAAATAGAACTTGATAAAAGTGTTATAGGAGATGACTCTAAATACTTAAAAGAAAACTTAGAAGTTGAAATTACTTTCTTTGAGGGTGAGATGTTAGGATTATCATTACCTGATAAAGTAGTTATGAAAGTAACTAAGACAGAAGATGCTGTTAAAGGTAATACAAGTAGCGGTGCTATGAAAAATGCAGAGTTAGAGACAGGTATGACTATTCAAGTACCATTATTTATTAAACAAGATGAAGATATCTTAGTAAGTACTAAAGATGGTAAATATGTATCTCGTGCGTAAAAACAGTAACTTAAGTTATTGTTTTTCTTTGTCTAATATGATAATATAACAAAGATAAGAAAGAAGGTAGTAGATATGACTAATTTAATTTATCAGGGTAAAATAAATCGTCAATTCTGGGGTAAATTAATTCGTCAATCTACAAACACCAACAATAGATGCTGTAGGACTGTTAAATTATTATGAAGCAACAGCAGGTAAAGGAGGGAGTAATGTTACTGACTATTTAAATAATAACCTTTGGTGGGGGACATTAACTAAAGATGATTCGACAAATTTGGTTAATATAAATAATGGTGCTGTTAGGGAAAGAGCAAGTTTAAGAACATATATTAGTGTTAGACCATCAGTAAATTTAAGGAAAGAGATAAAGATAGTAGATGGTAGTGGAACAGGAGATAATCCATATAGATTAATGGGAGATAATGATAGTAATTTAGAAGGGGCAAAACTTAATACAAGATATAGTGGTGAATATATAAGATTTGGAACAGATGATAACAACTTATATAGAATAGTAAGTCATGAGACTGAAGGATTAACAAAAGTCGTAAGTTATAATGCTTTAAAAAAAGATGGAAATTATGTAACGATGCTATTTAATAATGATAGTTATATAGATTATTCAACCGATACAACAATAGGAAGTTTTCTTAACGGAGAATTTTTAACTAGTGGTTATTATTTGACTAGTGATCAAGTAAATATGATAGAAGAAAATACAACATGGTATTTAGGTGTAGTACCAAGTTTGGGTAGTTATAGACTTGCTAAATATAAAGATATAACTATGTCTAGTTTAACTTCTAAAACAACAAATGCAAAAATAGGCTTATTAAGGTATGGGGAGTTAATGGCGGGTCAATTTCATGCTCTTGCTTCAGGAAAGAGTAATTGGCTAATAACAAGGTATACATATAATGGTAATGCTTATTATATAGGCAATAGAGGAGGACTTGGCACTTATGAAAATCAATGGGCTACTGGTGTAGGTGTTAAACCAGTCTTCACTTTAAAAGAAAATGTTATCATAACAGGAGGAGATGGAACCTTACAAAATCCATTTACTGTTGATTTGCAATAATAAAGAGTGATGTTAATTCATCACTCTTCTTCGTTTTCTTCTTGCTCTACTTCAACGATTCTTCCAATCCTAAAACTATACTTATAATCATTACTTTTATATTCTTTTAAACTAAATTCTAATCCCTGGTATTGAAAAAACTCTGATGTTTTACTCTCTTTATCACTAGTATTACCTAAAGTTTCAAAAACTCTATTATATATTAGTTCTGTTGTTTCTTCATCAATATTTTGATTACTTGCAATTATCATGTTACTAATATTTTTTTTAACTTTGTTACTTTTTTTATTGAAATTAATGCTTATAATGCTAATATTATCATCTTTTGTAATAAATTCTATTTCTGTATCATCTATTTCTATTTTATTATTTTCTATTATGTTAATGTCAATATTGTTATTACTAATATTATTATAATTATCAATTAAGTCATTAAGACTTAGATTATCTATAGTATCAACTTCTATTAAATTAGAAAAATCTTCATTTTTCATTTTTTCTGCCATAGTTTTGTGATCTATTATAGATTTTGTTATTTCAGTTGAGGCAAAGTAACATATAATTCCTAAAATAATAGTTATAATAACTAAAATAATTATTTGTTTTTTTGTTAATTTTTTCTTTTCTTTGTTTCTTTTTTTTCTATTCTTCATTAATACACCGCCTTACATCTCAATTATAACAGATATTTACACTTTAAGCTTTTATTTTTATATATTTTTCTAGAAAAAATTGTTATACTAATATTGGTGATATAAGAATGAAATATTTAGCGATAGGTCATGCATCTTTTGATATAACTTTTCAAGTAGATAAGTTTCCGGTAGAAAATACAAAACAAAGAGTGAATAAACATATAGACTGTGGAGGAGGACCTGCTAGTAATGCTGGTTATTTGTTAGCATTATGGGGATGTGATGTTGCTTTTCAAGGTGTTGCAGGTAATGATTACTACGGAAAAATGATAAAAGCTGAATTTAATAGTGTAGGCGTTGATACAACTTACTTAGAATTAGTAGATAACTTCAATACTGATCTTAGTATTATTTTAGCGAATATTACTAATGCTAGTAGGACAATACTAACTAGTAAAGATGATAATGTTCCCAAATGTAGTATCCCTAATAATAATAAATATGATGTTATTTTAGTAGATGGAGAAGAAGAAGAGATGAGCAAAAAAATTCTTCTTAATAATAAAGAGGCTATTAAAATAATAGATGCTGGTAGTTTTAAACCTAGCACTGTTAATTTGTGCCCTTATGTTGATTATTTAGTATGTTCTAAAAATTTTGCACTTGACTATACTAAATTACCATATGATGGTAGTATTGAAAGCCTTATTAGGATTCATCAAAAATTAACTAATGATTTTCGTAATACTGTGGTTATTACTTTAGAAGATAAGGGATGTTTTACAAAGATAGATGATACTTATAAACTAATACCTAGTATTAAAGTAGAATCAGTAGATACTACAGGAGCAGGAGATATTTTTCATGGGGCCTTTACTTACTTTATAACTCATGGTTATACTCTAGAAGATACTTGTCGTCTATCTAATCTTACTGGAGCTTTATCAACCTTAAGAGTAGGTGGTCGTTATTCTATGCCTAAGTTAGATGCTGTTTTAGAAAGAAGGAACTTAGTTGATATTATCTAGTTATCCTAAGATTGATCTTCATGGTATGGATAGTGATTACGCTGTATTTAAAGTAAAAGAGTTTATAGATGATTGTTATAAACTAAAATATAAAAATATAGTTATTATCCACGGTATAGGAACAGGTGTTTTAAAAAATGCTATCAGTAACTATTTAAAAAGTGATAGAAGAGTGTTAGAATATAAATTAGATTTTATGAATCCGGGTTGTACAATAGTAGTCCTAAAAGTTGACAATTAATAACTTTTGTGATATAATATGTCCAACTTAATGGGAAGGGGGATTTTAAGTTATGTACACAGAAGAGAATGCAAGAGGTAGGTTTCCACTTCGTGATATTCTACTAAAGGCAATTGTAGTTATAATTTTCTTAATTCTAATTATATTTATAATTACAAAAGTAACAACTAAAGATACCACTAGTAATAGTGTAAGTTCTAACTATGATAAAGTCTTTAGTGAAAATCTAGAAGCAATGGAAAATGCAGCTTTTAGTTATTTTACAAAAGATAGATTACCAACAGAAGTTGGAGATGTTAAGGAAACAACATTAAGAGAGATGGTAAATTCTAATTTATTAGAAGCTTTTACTGATGCCGATGGTAATTCATGTGATGTTAATAATAGTTATATTAGATTAACAAAAAACGATGACGATTATACATTGAGAGTAAATCTTAAGTGTGATAAGAAAGAAGATTATTCTCTTATGAAAGTCAATGAATATGATTATTGTGAACATGATATCTGTAAAAGAGATAATAGTAAAGAAGATAGTAAATCCGATAAAAAGGAAGAAACTAAGGAAGTAGAAATTACAGAGTCTAGTGATACTTCTAAAAATACAGAAAATAATACTAATACAAATACAAACAGCAATAGTAATAGATCAAATAATACAAACACTAATAATAATACAAATACTGGTAACAATTCACAAGTAAAAACAATGTATGAATATAGAAAAGTTACTAATCCTGTTTTATCAGGATGGAGTTCTTGGAGTAGTTGGGAACTTAATAATCATAGATATGTAGCAGTTAAATGTAGTAGTAATGATGCTAATTGTTTAAGAGAAGTTCAATTATATTCAAGAAGAGAAAGAATAGGTGTAGATAGTGAAGGAAGAGTATTATATGCTACCGTTAATTATTATAGTTATAGAACTAGAACTTTAATTAGTAGTGGTTATACTGATACTAAATGGAGCACCTATAATGATACTAATTTATTAAATCAAGGATATACCTATACAGGTAATACAAGATAGGGGGATGTTTTATGAATATAGAAATATTAAGAATTTACAGATATGAGGATACTGATGCAAATGGTAACAAAATCTGGGTGTATTGTTATTCTAAAAAAGCAAAAGATAACATAATGGATTATTTTGATGAAAAAGAAGAAGGAACTTATCGTGTTAAATATTATTTAACCACTGATGAGAAAGAAATTGAGGATGTTATTTATCAATATGCAATCGAAAGAAAACTTACTATGAGTAAGTTACACACCTTATTATCAACTAAGCCTGATTATACTAAACTTAATTTTTCTCATTTTGAACCTGAAAAGCATTATTGTGTTGATTATCATTGTAAAGATTTAGAAGAAGTAAAGGAAATAGTAGAAAAAACATATAACTTTAATGTAATTAATGAAGAGAAAAAAGAAATAGATAAAGCAAAGAAAAGATTTGATAATAAAGATAAAACTACTGGTATTAGAGGTAAAGTTAGAAGTGCTTTATGTTTTGTTAAGTCTATTCCAACAAAGGTAGTAGATAAATATTATAACATAAAAGAAGATTGGCAAAATCTTTCTCGCAAAGGTAAATTTACTACCATAGCTATAGCATCACTTGCAATCGCAGTTTCAATAGGGTCATGTAGTAAATGGTCTTTAAATAGAGATAATAGTCCTACTAATAGTGGAACAAAAACGGCAACTGGTAGTGATGATGAAAGAGAAGACGATAATGATAATAATTTAGATAAAGATATAAAAAAACAAATAGATAATGCAGTTGCAAAAATAATAGATGGAATGGAAAAAGGAGAATCTATCGCTAATGATACTATAGATAAAGCTAAAGCTAAAGCTGAAGCAGAAAAAAAAGCTAAAGAAGAAGCTCAAAAGAACCAAGACGAAAAAAATAGTGGAAGTTCTAATACTACAGGAAGTAATCCTAACTACTCAAATAGTGGATCTTCATCATCAGGAAGTAGCTCAAATAATACAAAACCAACAAAACCAGCAGGTAGTGTAGATGATTCATATAATGAATTTCAAGATCCTAATGCTAGTATAGATGATTCTAATAACGGTTCATCAAACTCTGGTAATGATAATACTGACAATGTAGATGACCCATATCAAAATGTTACTGAAGATGAAGAGCCTGTTAAAGATGAAGAAAATACTAATGATGAAGATTATAGTGAAGAAATTGATGTACCAGCAGATAATGAAATAATATTAGATCCTGACTTTGAAGGTAATGAAGGTGCAATTAATGATGATATAAGTTATGATGTATCATTAGATAATGATGGCGAGTATGATAACGTATATGTTGAAGAATTACCTGATCCTGATAAAACAGCAGAAGCAGGAGATGGTGATTATGTAACTACAGAAGATGAGTTGAAACAAACTAATCCTGAAAATGATGTTACAAGCAATATTGATGTTGTTCCAGTGGAACAAGAAACTCAAGAACCAACTATAACAATTGATACAACATATACTGAACCAGGAACAATAGAAACAGTTCCTGTAGAACAAACTTATACTATAAACGAACAAGAAGCAGAAAGAGCAGTAGAAGCAATGGCTAATGGAGAAGCAGGAAATGTTGTTGTTAATACTGATGGAAGCATAAGCTTTGAAGCAGTTGAAAACACAGAAACAAATAGTATGACAAAATAGTTTTACTATTTGTTTTTTCTTTGGTATAATTTTACTAAAGAATAGGAAGTGGTATTGTGAGTTATAGTTTTGAATTATTAAGAGAACTTGATGATAATAGACACGAAGTGGAAGAATTTATTAAAACTACAAGTAATTCTATAAATATAGAAGAAATAAATTCTAAAACAACCTTTATTAAACAATTATTAGGGTATTATAATCAAGTAATAGTAAGAGTACAAGACATTGTTTCCAAAGAAGATTTGGAAACAAATATAACTATTCAAAGAGAAATAAGTAGAAAAATAGAAACTTTAGATAAAGAACCGGATATTAGAAAAAAGATTGATACTCTTACGATAATTTCTAATAATTTAATTAACAGTTATAACAATCTAACTACTAAGAGTCTATCTTTTATTAAAAATGATAATAGTTTTATAGAATATAATAATTTGATTAGAAAAATTAATGAAAATATTGTAAAAATTAATAATATAGAACTTCCTAAAAGTATTATAGATAATTTATTACCACTATATAATGAAATAAAATCAAGTAAAGACATATCAAAGTTAAATACATTTTTAAATATGTTAAACGAAGTAATAGTGAATAATATAAATACTGATATCAATGACAAAAAAGGAAACTCTAATGAAAGAGTATTTTCTCTTTTTGCAAAAATAAATGATCAAATAATAGGTTCTAATTATAAAAGAGTTAATAATTTAATCTATGCTTTATATACCCTTGAAGATAATAGTGATTATTATGCTATTATAAAAGATAGAAAAGAAATAGAAATATTAGATCAAAGCTTTAGTAATTTGCCTAATTTAATATTAACTAAAGATAATATAATAGAAACATGTAAAATTATCATTAAAAATGCAGATATTTATTATGACTTAAACGAATATATGAGATATATTGAGAAAAGTTATAAAAATAAAATGACTAAAGAAATAGATGATTTAATATTAAAATATAAAACTAGATTACAAGAATTAGAAAATATTCTCACCACACAATTATCCTTTATAGATGATATCGCTTTATTAGTTAATCATAAACCATGTAATAAATATCCTAATATTACATATAATGATGTTAGTATAAATGAATATTTTCCTAATTATAATACTGAAAATGATTCTAAATTAAAAGAAATAGAACGTCTTATTATAGAAGTTTTATTAAATCCTAATATAAAAAGTGAATTTAATACTAATAGTATCTTAAAGACTTTATATAATCCTAATATTTTATCTTCTCTTATATCTAATAACTATGCTAAAGATGATAATATTCCTATTGTTAATACAAGTGATAATATTAGTAATGGATTAGAAGTAACTGGTAATATTAAAACTAATTATGATAAGATTAAAGACTATTTAAATATGAGAGTAGAAGAGTTAAAACTACTTGAAAGTAGTCCTAAAATAAATGTAACTATTACTAAAGATGATAATAATATTTTTAAAGATATAAATACAGTCTTAGATTTAAGCACTGCTATATCTATTTGTAATAAAGTCTATAAGAAAGGTCAAGGAGAATATGCTGTTATAGACTATTTAAAGACAGGAAATACTTTAAAATTTACATCTAAGTATAAAGCAAGAGATTTAGCAAGTAGTGTTGATAGAAATAACTATTTAAAATTATTACTTGAAAATATCTTTAAGAGATATTTATATCAAAAAGATAATAAAGACTTTGTAGATGATATATTATCTAAAGATAGTATAAGCGTTAAAGATATATTTAGTTCATTATTAACAAAAGATAATTTACTAGTAGATGTTATTACTAATTATGATTATGAATACTTAGATAGCCTTTCTATAAAGTCTAAAAAGATAGAGGAATTATTAAATAATAAAAATGATTTGATGATAGTAAAAATTAATAAAATTTTAGAAGATATTAAAAGAATAGAGAAAATTATATTAGATATTTAGTCTTCAAAATAAAAAAAAATTATAAATTTTTGTTGATATTAAAGGGTTTGAACGTGTTTACGAAAACTCGTACTTGTATCTTTTTAAATTTTATTATATATTTGTATTAGGAAAGAAATTTCCTAAGTCATCTAGCTCTCTTTACCATCTTATTTTGTTTTAAGTCGCCCAAATTAAACAAAAAAAGAAGAGTTTAGGTGACTCTTTTATTTTGTCTTAAACTAGATTATTAGTTTTTTTATATATTTTAGCACTTTCAAAGATAATTTTCTCTTCATCTTCTAAAAAGTCCTTTAATACATCAAAATAAGGTTTAGAACTATCACAACTTAAGTAACTATATAAAAGATTAAAAACTTCTTTATTATCTTTAAATAAACTAAATAGACTATTAACATCATTTGTTCTATCATTTATTACTTCTTCAAAATTAATCTTATAGATTAAAGATAAATTAGTTAAAGCTTGTTTTAATTTATCAGTATTATAACTTGGGCTTAGCATTCTACCATTTAAGGTTAATTCATAATGACTTTCTATTTTCTTAGGACTTCTTTTAGTAGCAGAATCAAAGTCTATTAAATGGCCACCATCTTTATCAATTAATTGATTAGTAAGAGCGATATCATTTAGAAGATAACCTTTGTTATGTAACTCTTTTAATTGATTAGTACAATCTATCGTGGCTTTTAATCTTTCCTTATGAGTAAACATCTCTCTATTAATAACATAATCAAAAGTATAAGAGTGAGGATAATAATACATGATAAAGCCTAGTAATTTATTATTAACTCTATATTCATCTATAGGATATCCACTACCTTTTATAGGACTATTATCTATTAAAGCCTTTATAGTAGATTCTTTTTCTTCAGTTAAATTATTTATTACTTTTATAACCTTACCATCAGGAAGAGTCTTATGAGTTGCAAGATAACCAAAAGCACCTTCCATATTAGGTAATTTCTTAATAAAACAAGATTCTCTAAAACTTATATTCATAGTGTACCCCTTTCTAAAAGTACTATATAAAATACCACAAAATTAAAGAAAAATCAAGCTTAGGCTTTCCTTAAGAGAAATTTTACTGTATAATAGCAGGTAGAAAGAAAGGGATTAGAATGATTAGTAAACCAAAAGGAACAGTTGATTTAACGGATAAGTTGGCAAGAACATGGAAATATGTAGAAGAAGTTATAGATTCATGTATGGAAAAATATAACTATAATTATATTAGAACTCCTATATTTGAATCAACAGAGTTATTTCATAGAGGAATAGGAGATTCTACTGATATTGTTACTAAAGAAACATATGACTTTAAAGATAGAGGAGATAGATCTATTACTTTAAGACCAGAAGGAACAGCAGGAGTAGTTAGAAGTTATATAGAAAATAAAATGTATGGTACTCATAACTTACCTGTTAAAGTCTATTATAATGGGACAATGTATCGTTATGAAAGACCTCAGAAGGGTAGATATAGAGAACTGAGTCAATATGGAGTAGAGGTTCTAGGTAGTAGTAATCCTTTGATGGATGCAGAAGTTATCTCTCTTGCTTACAACATCAATAAAATGTTAGGATTAACTGATACAGTAGTACATATTAATAGTCTAGGAGATAAAGAATCTCGTGATAAATATAGAGAAGCCTTAAAAGAATACTTTAAGCCTCATTTAGACGATTTATGTGATGATTGTAAGGAAAGGTTCGATAAGAATCCTTTAAGGATTATAGACTGTAAAGTAGATAGTAATAAAGACTACTTTAAAGATGCTCCTAAAATATTAGATTATCTAAATAAAGAAAGTAAGGAACACTTTGATAAAGTATGTGAATATCTTGACTTATTAGAAGTTAAATATGAAATAGATTCTAAGATAGTAAGAGGACTTGACTATTATAATCATACTGTTTTTGAATTAATGACTGAAAATAATAACCTTGCCCTAGGTGGTGGAGGAAGATATGACAACTTAGTTAGTATGTTAGGTGGACCAGAAACGCCATGTGTAGGTTATGCAGTTGGACTTGATAGATTAGTTGATGAAATAATCTCTAGAGATATAGATAATGTTAGAGATGATATAGATGCTTTCATTATGTATGTTAATGAAGATGAAAAGAAAAATGCTATTTATCTTGCTAATGAACTTAGAATGTCAGGATTTGTGGTAGAAACAGAATATACTGGAAGAAGTTTAAAGAGTCAGTTTAAAAGAGCAGATTACTTTAATAGTAAATATTTAATACTACTAAACAGTGATGACTTAAATGAAGGTTTAATTACTATTAAGAATAATCAAACTAAAGAAGAAGAAAAGATTATGATGGAATATATCATCTACTACTTTGATGAACATATAAGTGATGATAATCTACCTATAGATGAAGAATGTACTTGCCATAATCATAATCATGATGAAGGATGTGACTGTGATGAATAAGATATTTTTTAAAGATTTAGAAAATTATTTTGATAAAGAAATAGAAATCAGTGGTTTTGTTGAAAATATTAGAAATATTAAATGGGTACAGTTTTTAGTACTAAGAGATTCTACTGATAAAGTTCAAGTAACTATTGAAAAGAGTGATGAAAATAATGCTCCTATGGTAGAGTTAGTTAATAATTTAACAGTTGAATCTACTATTAAACTAACAGGGACATTAAAGAAAAATGAAAATGTTAGATTAAGAGGAATGGAGTTTATTCCAACTAAAATAGAAGTTACTAGTACAAGTGATGCTGAACTACCTATTAATATTCATGATAAAGATGCTCAATTACTTGACCAAAGATTAGATTATCGTTGGTTAGACCTTAGAAATGAATATAATTTTAATATTTTTAAGATTCAAAGCGATATGGTTAAATATATGCGTGAGTTTATGTATTCTCGTGACTTTACAGAAATACATACACCTAAGTTAATAGGTGCTGCAAGTGAAAGTGGTGCTGATGTATTTGAAGTAAAATACTTTGACAAGAAAGCTTATCTTGCTCAGTCACCACAATTTTATAAACAAATGGCTATTTCTAGTGGTTATGATAAAGTATTTGAAGTTGCACCAGTCTTCCGTGCAGAAAACTCTAATACTAGTAGACATACTACAGAGTTTACTGGTTTTGATGTAGAGTTCGCTTATATTGATTCATATCGTGATGTTATGGACTTAGAAGAAGAACTATTAACTTATACTTTAGAAAAATTAAATGAAAAGTATGGAGAATTAGTTAAAAAGCTTTATGATAAAGAAATAGTTGTACCTAAAGAGAAATTCCCAAGAGTAAAACTAGTTGATCTTTATGATGAGTTAGAAAAAAGATATGATTATAAAGTAGATGAGTCTGAAAAAACTGATTTAACTACAGAAGCAGAAAGACTAAGTTATCGTTATGCCATGGATGAGTTCAACTCAGAGTTTATCTTTGTTACAGATTTTCCTAAAGAAAAACGTGCTTTCTATCATATGAGAAAAGATGATGTTCCAGAAGGATATGACTTAATCTATAGAGGGGTTGAAATAACTACAGGAGCAGAAAGAGAGCATAGATATGAGGTCTTAGTTAAACAAGCGAAAGAAAAAGGTCTTGATAAAGATGTAGAGTTCTATTTAGAGTTCTTTAAATATGGTTGTCCTCCTCATGGTGGATTTGGACTAGGAGTAGATAGACTTACTATGTTAGTATTAGGATTACCTAGTGTTAAAGAATCAATGCTAATCTTTAGAGGACCTAATAGATTAAATCCATAAGATGTGTAAATTTACATGTCTTTTTTCTTTTTTTATAGAATAATTTTCTATCTTCCCTTATACTCTAAGTAAGAAAGGGAACTAGCTTATGGAAAATGTAAGAAGAGTAGGGATGTTATTTATCGCTTTAATAACTCTCATAATAGTAGCATCCATCATATTTATAGTTAATATTAATCTAAAAGAAGAAAGTAAAGAAATATTTAATGAAGATAGTAGTAGTCTTTCTACTGAAGAAGTAACATCTCTATTGGAATTAGTTAATATCTATGATAGTTATATAATTAATTTTGATGGTACAAAAGACTTAAGTAGTTTATCTGATAAAGAAAAGATTAACTTTATAGATAGACTACCTATTGATGTAAAAAATGAACTTAACTTAGACTTTAATAGAGGCGTTAGTTTAAAAGAAGTAGAATCTACTTTAAAAAAATATTTTGGACCTAAAACAACATTTAATCCAGTTAATTCTACTTGTTTTCTAGATGATGGAGATTATTTAATTTATGATAGTAATACTAAGATGTATAAGGCAGATAATAATTATCATGCTCATAGTGCATATACTCCTTTATCTATAGAAAACTATTATATAGAAGGAGAAAGAAGAGTAGAAGGTGATAAATTAATCTATTCTATAACATTGAAAAAAGCCTTTGCCTATCCAAATACATCATCATATTTTAGTAGTTATACTGACTTAGTAAATAATAAAAATTTAGTAGTAGATTTATACGAAGAATATAATGACTATGAAAATAGTGATATTAATAGTCTAATAGAACCATATAAAGATGAGTTAACTAGTTATACCTATATCTTTGAAACAAGAGATAGTATTGATAATAGTTACTTAATAGAACTTGCAAATCTTAATAGTCAAAGTGAATTTTAAAAGACCTTAACATTTAGTTAAAGTCTTTTCTATTGTATAAGCTTCACTATAATCTATCGCTTCTTCATACTTTTCTATTGCCTCATCGTAACTTTCATCAGTACTGTTTTCTCTATATGCTAAAAAAGCTTCTTCATACTCTTTAACTGATTGCTAATGGGCACTAAATTGATTAATATTTTCTTTAATAAAATTATCTTTAGTTATATTAAGTCCATTTCTTAGACCATTAATTAAAGTAATACCATTATTGATAAGTGTATTATATATAATTAAGTTACCTATAACACTACTTTTATAAACATTAAACTCTTCTTCTAAATAACCTATATTTCTATAAGAAGATTGTAAGAATCTGTTCTGTTCTTTTTCATTTAACTCTCTTTCAAGAGATATCTTTAATAGCTTAAAGAATGTACTATTATCTTTTAAAACTTTTCTTTCTTTCATAAGTTCTAACATAAAATCCCCCATTTCTTATAGCTACTTATTATA
>CALVUY010000038.1 GCA_944363705.1 uncultured Bacilli bacterium
CCTTTCTTTTTAGCATATCTAATAAAATCATAAACAACGAGAAAGTAATTGGCAAAGCCCATGTTATTAATAATATTAAGTTCATAACCTAATCTATCAAGATAATCTTTAGTAACACTATTATTAAGTCTTTTAGATAGCCCTGCTTTAGCAAGACTCATTAAATAAATAGATGAATCTATTCCCTTAGGACATTCATATATAGGTAGTAATAAACTAGGTTTAGGAAACTCTAAATTACATTCATCTACTATTTTTAAAGTATTAAGTAGTCCTATATTTTCATAAGTATTAATAATATCAGTAACTTCTAACTCTTTATTTAAAATATCATAACTAATATTATCATTAAGAGTCTTACCATCCCTAATTAAATAAAGATATTTTAAATAATCACTATCTTCTTTTTTCTTATATAAGCATGGCTTTAAATATACTATATCTTTAGTAATAACTAAAGCCTCACTTTCCTCTTTCTTATTACTAAAGCCAAGATAAATATCCGTAAATTTATCTTTATGTTCTAAATAGAAATTTAAACTATCAAAAGGTACTAAAAGGAAGAGATTATCTTTATAGTTAATAATATCTTCTATAGTTAAACTATTATCATTTACTCTTGTACATATTTTAATTAGATTAAGATATCCCTGATAGTTTTTAATATAAAGTAATATTTTATAATTATCAAAAGATACTTCTAGCCCAACAACAGGTTTTATTTTCTTAAGATTACACTTCTTAATAAATTCCATTACCCCATACATATTATCATCACAAATAACAGCATTAGTCCTATTATTTTTTATATTATAATCTATAATATCATCTATTGTTAAAAGACTAGAAAGTAAAGAGTAATTACTCTTAACATATAACATATTATACATAATAATCACTCTCCTCTCTTCATTTATATCATACAGATGTATGCGAGTCAATAAAATTATGCGATTTTATTTGACTTTGTGTTATATTTATGATAAAGTTATAAAGCAGAAACGTTTAGTAAAGGAGGAATTATTATGGCAAAGAAAGTTACTAGCAAAAAGCCTTTAACTGGAAATAGTAGATCACATGCTTTAAATGCTACTAAAAGACAACAAAAACCAAATTTACAAGTAATTAGACTTGAAGATGGAACTAAAATTAGAATGAGTGCAAGAGAAATTAGAAGTTTAAGAAAACAAGATAAGCAAGCTGCTTAAAAGAAAAAAGATAATCGCCACAAACGATTATCTTTTTCTATTACTATAATGCATACTAGCTTGTTTTCTCATATAATCCAAATTTCTAGCTTCTTGTTCTCTAGCAAGTCCTTGAAAATATGCTAAATCAAAAGTTTGATTTTTTTGTTCTGTAATTCCTTCTTTAGTATTACCTAGAACAGTTGCAATTTGAGATGTCATATTAGGCATAGTTCTAACCAAACTATTAGCTAAATTTCCTCCGACTCTAGCCGAAGCTAAAGCCTCAGTATATGACTTTTCTCTTATTTGATAATTATTCATTAATTGCTCCTTTCTTACTGCGTGTTGATATATTATCATATTCTTGATAATTTGTCAAACATTCTTTTGCATTGCAATTAATGAATTCTTATCTTTCCAAATAATCGGCCCCTTTAAAAGCTCCTCCCTCTGGTTCTTCTCTTAATAAATCATTAAAATTTTGTTGTCTTAAAGCTTCATATATAACAATAGCAACACTATTAGAAATATTTAAGGCTCTAACATTAGATGTCATTGGTATTCTAAGACAATGAGATAAATCATTCTTTAATATTTCTTTAGGAATACCAGTAGACTCTTTTCCAAAGATAAAATATAAGTCTAAATTATCTTTATTACTATAATCAAAACTAGTATGAGGTTTCCTTCCATATCTAGTTAAATAGTAATAAACACCCTTATTTTTAGATGCAAAATCATCCCAAGATTCATATACAACATAGTCTAGTTTATCTATATAATTAACTGCACTTCTTTTTAAATGAGTTTCATCTAAAGAAAAACCTAATGGTTTAATTAAATGTAATTTTGTATTAGTAGCAACACAAGTTCTCATAATATTACCAGTATTTTGTGGTATTTCCGGTTCAAATAAAACAACATGATTCATAACAAATTTCCTCCTAAACTAAAACAAGACTTATTGTCCTGCTTTATCATTAATATCAAGAAAGTTCAAAGCTTCATCTCTTGTTAACAACGCTCCATTAAGTCCATCTTCTACTGCCGTAACCTTACCATCAGTAAATTTAATTAAACATGGAGTACGACTAATAGTAAAATCAGTTCCTTCAAGCAATCCCTTTATATAAGTCTCCTTATCTTCTACATCTTCTAAATTAATATAAACTAAACTTTCATAATTATTCTTTTCTAAAGGTGATTTAATTGTCTCTTCAAAATCTCTACACTCACTATCACTAGCAGTACATAAATATAAAACTGGTGATGGATTTTCTGTTAAATAATGTTCAAATTCTGAAGGACTAATCTCAGAAACTGCATCTTTTAAAACAGGTATTTCATTCTGATAAGTTTTATAAGTATTATACCAACTTGCTAAGTACAACACTAAAACTATCACTACAGCATATATAACAACTAATACTACATAATTCTTTTTTTGTTTCTTTTTACTTTTCATCTCTAATCACCTCTAACTTAAGTTAATTGTAACACAATCTTAAAAAAATGAAAATAATAGTTTACAATTTTTTAGGCAGAAAAACCTCCACATTACACAATTAACCATAAACTATTATAAAGGAGGAGAAAGTCATGTACAATAGACCAATATATCCAAATAATAATAGAAATGGTTTCATTCCTTTAATAATTGGTGGTGTTATAGGATATGGACTAGGAAGTAATAATAGACCTAATTATTATCCAATGTACCCTATTCCAGTTTATCAAGTATATCCACCATATTATTTTTATAGACCCCCATATAGAGGAAGATAAGAAAAAATCTTTCTTTTTTTGAAATAAAAAGTCCTATGGACTATTTTATTTCAGTTATTTCAACTTCATAACTTCCATTAGGACTTTCTACTGTAATAACATCTCCTACTTTATGATTAAGTAAAGCTTTAGCGATAGGACTTTCATTAGAGATTCTTCCTTCAAAAGGATCTGCTTCTTGACTACCTACAATTTGGTATTCATCTGTATCATCTTCATCATCTACATACTTAATAGAAACTGTGCTACCAAGACCAACTACATCTTTAGGAATATCTTTAATAATCTCTACATTTTCAAGCATCTTCTCAATAGTTTTAATTCTACCTTCAATTTGAGCTTGTTCATTTTTAGCAGCATCATAGTCAGCATTTTCAGATAAATCTCCTAAACTACGAGCCTCCTTAATAGCCTGAATATTAGCAGGCCTTTTTTCATTTATTAATTCACTTAATTCATTTTTCAAATCATTAAGTCCTTCTTCTGTTAAATATACTACTTTTTTGTTTCCCATTGTAATCACCTCAAAAATTATTATAAACTAGCTAGGTCTCCCTAACCATAATACGAGTAAAATTTTAGCATAAATTTAACAAAATAGCAAGTATTTTTTTTAGAAATTACTACTAGATATAGTATGCTATACACTTTAAAATGATACTAAGAATTAACAATCCACTCTATTATTAACTTTTTTATAGCAAAATACTCATATTTATCATATTGCATATTACAAATACAATATTTCTTATTAGCAATATGAGAACAAAACATACATTCATCTAAATTAAAACAGTCTTGAATAAACAGAGAATTACTTATTTTATTAGAACAAATAACACTATAAGAATTACTACAATTATTAGAATCATCCACCCTAATTGAAAAAGTACAGTTACCACTTCGTTGTGATGCTAATAAGTATTCACTTCTACCGCAACCATCACAATATACTATATTCTTACAAATAGAACAATTTGTAGAATTATAGACATAACTGGAGTCATATATAGTATCACTTTTACTAACATAAGTAGAATTATAACACCTCTCAGTTGTAATAGTGTTAATATCTTCCCAAGTATTAATTAACTCTTCCAAAGAACTAAAAGATATTTTTTCCTTCATAAAACCTTCAGTACTATCTAATTTTTCCATATTATCTTTAGTAATAAAATTAGTAGCATTATCAAAATCAGTATAAGTTTCTTCCTTAGTCAAATTATCATAAACTTTACGAGGAAGTTTTATATCAAAAGCATATTTTTTATAAATATTATCTAAGGAATCTTTATTCTCTACTAGAAATACCGCTTTAAATATCTTATTTATAATCAATAATACTTCTTCTCTACTCATATCTATTACTTCCCTTTTTTCTACTATTAGAAAGAGTTATTAAGATATCTTTTAACTTTCTTGTTGTAAAATTAGAAAAATTATTCTTAACATTATTTTGTACTTTTCTAATCTTGTCACTTACTTTAACTTTGTCTCTTTTCAAAGGAACTGCTACAAAATCAGTAGTTTTCGCCTTAACAACTGGTAGTAATTTACCATCCTTACTTATTCTTACTACAACTTCTCTATTATTTAAACCTGTAAGTAAATTAATTTTATCTTCATCAGTTACACTTCTAGCAAATTTAATATCTAACATATCTTTTAAGAGAACTGCATCACTTCTTGAAGTTCTAAAAGCATAATAGTTTATAACATTGGCAAAGATTGAATCTTGTAATTTCTTACTAATCTGTCCGAAATACTGTTCTGTTAGAATAAGAGCGATATCAAACTTCCTTGCTTCTGCTAAAATTCTCTCCATAATGGGATTTTCAAGTAAGGATACCTCATCTACTACTAATATTAATTTCTTACCTATTTTATCTTCTATAGCAGATTCTAGTATCCCTTCCATTACTAAAGAAGAAATAGTTTTAACGATTCTATCACCTAAAATACTTCTATCTAAAGAGAATATAGTTAAGTCATTATCTTTTATTACATCAGGGATTCCTTCATCAAGCTTTTCAAAAGTAGAAAACACTAACATCTCATCTATAAAACTAATTATTGGGGAAATACTCTCATTATAATAATTAGTCTTTAAGTCATTAAATTCTGTTAAAAAGAAAGAAATAACTGTATCATTAAGTTTAGGAGTTAATTCTTTTACTAGACTATTACGATACTCTAAATCTAGTAAAACTTTTCTAATGTTATCAAAGGAAAAGTCTTCTTTTACAAGTAATAAATTAATTGTATATCGTAAAACTCTTTCCAATTTTAAATTATACTGGTCCTTCATCAAGTTTTGAAACACTGATAATAACAGTTCATTTTTTATAACGACATCACTGTTTTGTGATAAAAATAAATCACACCTATCATTAAAGAAATCTATTACTCTACATTTATCTAATCCCCCAATATCTTTTTCTATAGAAGCATGAGGATCTATTATCACAACTTTATATTCATCACTATTTAACATTATATTTTTAACTAATAAACTAATAAGTTTAGATTTTCCACTTCCACTACTACCAACTATTAAAGAATGTTTAAAAAAGTCATAATCTTTATAATCAAGAAATAACTTATTATTTAAATAAGGAAAAGCATCTACACTAAAAACACCAGTATTATCACTAGTTAAAAGAGGTAATACTTTCTCTAAATTTAAATATTTATTCTTTTTCTCATAAGAAAATCTTTTATTATTACTAAAATCAACACTAAGTATATAAGTAGGTCTTGCTATTAAAAATCTTCTTCTAATATAATCACTACCATTCTTAAAGAATAAATAAGTCTTAAATAGTCTCTTACTACCAAAAGGTATTATATTAATAATAATATACTTAAGTTCTCTATTATGTTTTAATCTATTAATATCAAAAAGTTCTACAGCATTTTTATCAACATCTAAAATAACAGGTTTTCCTTTATTATAATCAATTACTATATTTACATCATTTTCTTTTATTAAAAAGTCATCTATAGAGTTTATAGTTGGTGGCACTTTATATTTTGTAACTAAGTAGTATTTAACTTTATTACTAGATATTTCTATAACTATTTTAAACTTTCTGAAAGTACCATTATATTTACATATATAATCTATCAATTCTTGCCAAGACTCTTTTGAAACATTATCTTTATTTAAATAAATAGATTGTACTATCATATTAAAACTCCCCTTTAGTGAAGTTTAACATAAATGAAAAGAAAAAAACTGACATTTATATTTTATATTTTGTCAGTTTTTAGGTCTATTAATTTATAGAAAAGTGTGATACAATACATATATGAAGAAATTCTTCATAAAATAAAAATGAATACATCTATTAGAATAGATGCTTTCAAATGTTTTCTAAAAGACATCTAATTCCCTAGGAAATTAGATGTTATTATTATCTAGAAATCAAGGTGATAATAATGAATAACAAGATAATGATAATTATGAAATATGATTTTTCTCGTTTGTTCATATATCTTGCTCCTTTCTATAATTTTAAAATTATAGAAAAGGCTTAGTTTTTCCAAATAAATGTATTCGTATTTAGTGTAACATAAAACTCGTATCTTTCATAGTACGAGTTTTCGTAAATTACTTCTTTGTTAATCTTCTATTGGTATTAAAAACTCTGTTATTCCATCGTGATAATATTCAAGTTCTGGTAATGGTCTAATATTATATTGCAAATTCAAAAACATTGTCTTATAAAACTTTTGACTAACTCTTCTAATATCTTCTGCTTCCTGTGAATTTATTATAAAGACAATCCATTTACTTTTAGGAATAACATATTTAGATAATCCTGTTAATTTTTCTTTATATAAACACCAATATTCAAAGTTATCACTATTATACCTATCTTCATAAGTAACCATACCATAATCTGGATACTTACTAAATTTATTTATACACTCATCAAAAAATCTTGGAGCATCTTCTTTAATAGTATCATTAGTAGTCTTAACACCTACTCCATATAAAATAAATTCATCTAAAGAAATAATGTTATATATTAAATCACTACTATCAGTTATCTCTTCTTTAAAGACAATTCTAGGAAAAGTCTTAATACCAGTCTTTAATTCTTTCGCTTTACTAGGTTTAACACCATAAAACTTATAAAAAGTCCTTGAAAAAGATGTTGGATTATCATAATGATATTTAATTGCAACATCTATTATTTTCTCATTCTTTACAGTTAAATCATAAAAAGATAATGTTAATCTTCTTTTTCTAATATATTCTGATATCGTATTATTACAAAGTAAGCTGAAGAGTTTTTTAGCAGTATAAACATTAACTCCTAGAATTCTAGCGATTTTTTCATAGTCTATATCATTTTCTAGGTTATCTTCTATATAATCTATTACTTTATTTAATTCATGATAAATATTCATAATTATTTAATTTCAGTAAGCCAAAGACTATGTAAATTACAGTAAGCATAGATTTTATTATATTCGCTACTATAAGGAAAACTTACTTCTGGTTTATCTCCTGCTTTTAACATCTTAATCATATAACTATCATCACTTGCAAGAATTATAAAAGAAATATAATGCTCATCAGTCATTGGATGCTCTACTTCTCCTACTTTAATATTAATCATTCCCTCTTTAATCTCATAAACTGGTAAATGTTTCTCAGTAGCAGCATCTACTGTGTTAGCATCAATTAATTCCATTTTATCTCCACAACATACTAGAGCCTCGCTCTTATCTTCTAATTTTAAAATAACATTTCCACATTTTTTACATACATATATTTTCATTAAACATACCTTCTTTCCATATTTATTATAATTTTTATTTTTTATCTTTACAAGTAGTAACTAAATTTTCTATTAAACATGCGATAGATAAAGGGCCTATTCCTTTAAATCTTGGAGTATAACTAACAGTATCACTATCTATTAAAACATCTCCTAGTCCTACATCTATAACAACACATTCATCTTTTAAATCACTACTTTTAAAAAGATTACTAACACCAGTTGCACTTACCACAATATCACTATTTTTTAAAATACTAACTAAATCTTTAGTCTTAGAGTGACACATCGTAACAGTAGAGTTTTTATTTATTAAGTAACTTGCAAGAGGTTTAGATAAATTATAACTTCTTCCAATAATAGTAACATTTTTACCACTTAAAGAGATATTATAAAACTCTAATATCTTTATAACTGCAAGTACAGTCGAATTAATTAATCTAGGTCTATTTATAGATAAATAATACTGATTAAGAGGATTTACTCCATCTATATCTTTATTTATATCTATCTTTTCATAACAAGAATATTTATCTATATTTTTAGGTACAGGCTCTACTAATAAAATACCAGTTATCTCACTATCTTTATTTAATTCATCTATTAAAGATGTAACTTTTGATGTATTAGAATTATATAGTTTGTAACATCTAAAATATACATCTAATTCGTCACATTTATCTATTAGTAACTCACAATATTTAGAGTCATTAAAGCTGATAATTGCAAGAGTAAGTTTCTTATCTTTAGTATCTCTTTTTACTTTAGTTAATATATCTTTTTCTAAAGTACTACACTCTAACACTCTACTCATATTTCTTAATCTCTCTTAATAAAAAGTCATCAGTCATACCAGCGATAAAGTCTATTACTTGTCTTTTTATATTAGTAGATTCTATATACGATTTATCTTGATGATTCAAAAATATTTTATAAATAATACTCTCTTTATTATTAGATTTAATATCTTCTAAATAGATATGATATAGTTTGTTAATACCTATTTCATAATAATCTAATTCTTCTTTAGTCATAGACTTACTATAAATATTATCATTATTAAATTTCTTAAGAGCAAATAAGGCATTATAGACTTTATCACTCATCTTAATATAAGGTTTATCTATACTTTCATTAATAATATCTAAGACAATAGTATTAACAATATCTCTATTGTTATCACCTAAAACATCTCTTATACTTTCTGGTATATCACTTCTTTTAAATCTATCTATCATAATAGCATCTTCAATGTCTCTACCAATATATCCTATAATATCACTAATTCTAACTACACAACCTTCTAAAGTCATAGGACGATATGTTTTAGATTTCCTTAAGTCTTTATAACTTTCATTATATTCAGATAAAAACTCGTCCTTATCCTTCTTCATTGGTTCATATATAGGACTTAACATCTCCCCATTATGAGTCATAATACCATCTAATGTTTGAAGGGTTAAATTAAGTCCTTTCCCATCAGTTGCTACATTCATATAGTATCTTACTCCCTGGATATTATGAGCGAAATATTCTCCTAGTTCTTTAAGTGATAATCTATTTAATATCGCTTCTCCTGTATGTCCTAAAGGAGTATGCCCAATATCATGACCTAAGGCAATCGCTTCTATTAAGTCTTCATTTAAGTTTAAAGCCCTACCAATAGTTCTTGCAATTTTACTAACTAATTGTACATGAGTAATTCTTCTACTAACATGATCATTGGAATTAAGAGTATAAACCTGAGTCTTATTTAAGTATCTTGTATAAGACAAGGAATGTATTATTCTATCTATATCATGAAAAAATGGAGGTCTAATATCTTCATTTTCTTCTTTAAATCTAATAGCATCACTACTTTTAGTAGCATATTTACTCAAATTTTTTTCTTTGCTTAAAAAATTCTCTTTAGCTTTCTCAAAATTTTCCATCAAATCGCCTCTTACTTATACTTTTAACTTTATCTCTTATTGCTTTCTTCTCATCTTTATCAAATATATGCATTTGTTGATAGTACTTATAAAACTCACTAGTTTCAAAATTTTGTTCCCACTCATTTATATCTTTTAAAGTTGCCAAATTTTTATCTTTAAAATCACTAGTTTGAAGTGTAAGAGCAAAGCCATGCTCTTTAGTTTTCCAATAATAATCTGTATTATAGTTTAATTTTTGTTTACCCCATAATCTATTATTAGAATTGTCATAATCAATATAACTTACATTATAAAAATTATTAAAACCTGTAATTATTTCCTTATTATTACCAAAAATATTCTTTTTAACTACTACAAAACCAGAATCTTCGCAAAAATAATCTGCTAACTCTTTTGTTATAACATAAAAAGGCACTTTATAAATTCTTGTTTTCATCTATTTTCCTCCAAAAACTTTTACTTTTCCCCTTTTCACCTTTACGAAATTATCAAAATTATCTTTAACATAACTATCCCTATTAAAGGTATCATTAATTACTACTCTATTTTCTTCAGTAATATCATCTCCGTTTAAATATAAACACTCATCATAATTAACAACCCTTAACCTTTTATTATCATCTCTTTCTGACCTCAACATAACAAAATTATTAAAGCCATCTAACTCTTGATAACCATTTTTTGTTTCAGATACGATTATATTATCTAAAAACTTAAAATCAACCTCTCCACAAACAAAATCCTCTGCAAGCATAACATAAACTGGAACCATATAATATTCTTTACTACTCATAACTATTTCTCCTTATCTTGAAAGATCATTTACCCTTTCTAATTAATCTTATCATAGAATAAGGAATAAGTCTTGTATCAAATGGTAATTTTAGTATTTCTTCAGGATGTCTTGCTACTTCTATTTTCTCGTTATCTTCATTATAGATAGTTTCTATTTTATAAGGATAAATCTCACCTGTTGGTGTAAATATCTCTACTTCATCACCTACTTTAAAGTAGTTACGTTCTTTTAATATAATAGATTTCATCTTTTCATCATAACCTATTATAAGCCCTAAATACTCTTGATTAGATACTTCTTGTCTACCTGTATAATATTGATCCGTCTCATCTGCTAGATGATTAAAGTATTGACTAGTTGTATCACGATTAGCGACAGAGTCAAGGCGTTTTTGATATTCAAGTAATTTTTCATCAGTTAAGGTTCCATCATAAATACTATCTATTAAAAATCTATAACTTCCTATAACTGTTGCAAGGTAATAAAGACTTCTCATTCTACCTTCTACCTTTAGAGAACTAACCCCAATATCTATTAAGTCTTTAATAAAAATCGCCATATTTAAATCTTTAGTTGCAAGAGTAAATTTATCATTACTATCATAATTAAAGGCAAAACGACATACTTGAGCACAACCACCTCTATTAGCATCTCTATTAGTAACATAATTAGATAAAGCACATCTGCCACTAAAACAAGTACACATGGCTCCATGAATAAAGACTTCAGTCTCTAGATTAGGTATACTTGATATTTCTTTTATTTCTCCTTTTGATAGTTCTCTTGCAAGTACTACTCTACTTGCTCCTAAATCTCTATAAAACATTGCACTACTTATATTAGTAATAGAGTCTTGAGTTGAGATATGAACTTCTACTGATTTATAATTATCTATTATGTATTTAGCAAGATATAAATCACTAACAATAAAAGCATCTATACCACAGTCTATAACTTCTTTAATATACTCTTCCATACCTTTTCTATCTTTATCATGAAAGACAATGTTAGCGGTTAAATATACTCGTTTTTTTAGATTATGAGCGAAAGTACATCCTTCTTTTAATTCATCTAAACTAAAATTAGTAGCATTCGCTCTTAAACTTAATTTTTCTCCTCCAACATAAACAGCATCTGCACCATATAACAAAACTACTTTAAGTCTTTCTAAATCACCTGCTGGTGCTAGTAATTCTATTTTTTTCATCATATCACCTACTTTACTTTATAGATAGTCTCTCTATATAAGAAACCTCTATTTCGTCCTGCTAACTCATCAATTTTTAACTTATTAAATGAAACATAAGCTTTAATTAATTCCTTATATTCATCACTATTATAATCACCTTGTTCTATAATTCCATAATTTATACCACATTCTACTAATTCTTTAAATACATTACTTAGATTAAGACGTCTATTATAAAAGAAAGTTGTTCCATTACTATCTTCTTTAACAATAAATTCTTGTCCACTCTTTGGTTCTTTAATAGTGATTATTTCACTCTTACTTTTATTTTTATTAGCAAAATAACTAGTAAGTAGATTTCTTCTAGACATTGCAACTACTGGATTACCAAGTAATAAAATAAATAAATCACTTTTTGTATTATGTCTTATATTAAGTACTTCATCTTTAGTTATTTCATTAGATAAATATGCTCCTTTTACTCCTAAATCATAATATAAGTTAATAGTATCACTATTAGTAACCATATGTGTTCCATTATAGAGTAAGTTAATGTTTATTTTATTTTCTTTAACTAAATTAAGAACTGCTAAATCATAGAAGAAAACACCATCTATTTTTATACTCTCTAGTTCTTTTAACACACTAAGTAGATTATCTAATTCATTATTAAAAATCATTTTATTTATTACTACATATAGTAATTTATCAGTACTTTTTCTACATTCTCTTATATCAGAAATACTATAATATTTAAAATAATCAACAGAAAAGTTTTCTAATGGTAAAACAATCCCATCTAAGCCGTTATCTAAATATTCTAAATAATTATTGTCTCTTATTACACCCAAAAGTTTCATAGCACCATTCCTTTACGTAACATATTTTAACACAAATAAGAGCAAAGAAAAAGAGACATCATCAAGAAATATCTCTTTAAATACAATGGTATCTAACTTATTACATATGGACTACCAAGAGTTCCATCTCCAGAAGTAAATCCGTTTTCAGTGGTCACATTGATAACTGGACGCAAGGAAAGGTTACTGTTAAAAGCACCTAAAGATGTCAAAAAAGCATTTTCATAATACACTCTAACCATATTTTCATAGCCACCGTCTTCTGATGTTGGTGTCATACTCCAATACCATAAAAATTCATTATTACCTGCAGTTAAATAACTATTACTTATAACTCTAAAGCTTTCTCCTGCTAATACTAACTCATCTGCTGTTATTAATCCTGCTTTTAGTCTATATGAACCACCATAACTTTCACTTGTAGTAGGGCATTTTAAAGTCGGTGTCACATTTTCTTGCATTTCTAATCCCATCAATTTTCCAAATACTGAAGCTAATCTATCAAAACTTGCAAATACACTTCCTCCCATCATTGTTTCTTCTCTATATCCACTACTATCACTACAGAATCTTCCACTACTTACTTTACTATCATAAATACTACTTCCTAAGGCATTTTTATACCAAGTATCTACTTCTCTTTTTATAAATGAATCTGTTCCATTATCGTAGGTATAACCTGCATACTTTGGATTATCTTGCTCTAAATTATAGGAAGTATTCCCAACTGAATATGAATGTGCTAAATCACTATTATCAGGGGTTGCACTTGTTCCATTATAGATTAATCTTAAGCTTCCATCTCCATTTACTCTTACTATCTTCCAGTACATTTTATCACCAGCATTAGCAAGTTTTACTTGAGTACATTCATCTTCATATCCAACATTAGC
>CALVUY010000039.1 GCA_944363705.1 uncultured Bacilli bacterium
ATATCAATTCCTTAGGTGTAACATTTTTCCTGAATATTTAGCATTAAAAGTGTAACATTTTCGCTGAATAGTCACAATAATCAGTGTTAATTTTATAAAATGTATTTAAAATAAATAAAATATGTGATAAAATAACACTCATAGAAAAAGGGCAAATTGTAGGTATAAGGGCTAGTATAGACTTATTAATATTGATAAGGAATACTGTGCTCTTTTTTAGTAGGAGGTAAGGTAGTACAAATGAAAAGAGAAAATAATGAAAAAGATACTATTATTAAATTATATCGTGATAATATCAGTGAAATTATTTGGACACATAAAATTCAAGCAACAATTCTTGATGATTTAAAAAGGAAAAATAAAATATATAAAATAAGTAAAGAATTACTAGTTGGGTTATCAAGTTTTATATCTGTATTATTTTTGTATTATGAAAAGTACACTGGAGCATTAATTTCAAGTGCTGTTTCAACTGTATCAATAATATTTGATAACGTAATTAACTTTTCTGATTTTGAAAATAGAATAAGAATAACAAATGAAAATGTAAACAATTTATGGTATATGAAGAAATTATTAACTATGAATTTGGAATATTTAGAAAATGATATAATTGATTGGAATTTAGCAAAAAGTAAATTAGAAAAAAATTTAGAATATAGAAAAAGTATTTACTCAAATCTTGAATCAGCTTCAAATAAAATAATGAAAGATGTTGAATTTAAACTTAAGGTTCGCAAAGATGAAGAAGTGACCGAAGAATTTTTTGAAGAAAGTGAATGATGTAAGTGGAAGATATTTTTAATGAATTTATAAGCAAATTACAAATTGATAATTATGATGACATAAATACTTCCTTAGATGGAATAGCAAAAAAATTAAATCAGAAATATTACGATAATTCTACAACGGAAAATTATTTAATAGTAGGTTCGATGGGAAGAAATACTTCTATTAAAGGAGAAAGCGATATAGATGCTATTTATGAACTTCCAGATGAGGTGTTTAAAAGATTTGATGATTATGAAAGTAATGGACAATCACAACTTTTAAACGAAATAAGAGATACTTTAAAAGAAAAATATCCATCAACTGATATAAAAGGAGATGGGCAAGTTGTAGTTATATCGTTTACAAAATACAATATTGAGTTAGTTCCAGGTTTTAAGCAAGATGATGATTCTTATAAATATCCGGATACTCATGATGGTGGTAGTTGGAAAATAACGAAACCTATACTTGAAATATATGAAGCTAATAATATGATAAATGATACAAATACATATCGTGATATATGTCAAATGATAAGAGAGTGGAAGGCAAATAATGGTGTAACTATTTGTGGATTGTTAATAGATACTTTAATTAAAAACTTTTTGGACAATAATTCTGAATATAAATGGAAATCAAAAGATGATTATTATGAACTTTTAAAAAATGTATTTAAATATCTAAGTGAACAAGATGAAGGTAGAAAGCAATGGAATGCTATGGGTAGCAATCAAATAATAGAAAACAAAGATTTTAATTTTATAAAAAAGAGTAAAAAAGCTTATGATAAACTTTCGAATAGCACAGATGAACCATCTACATTAAGAGAACTGTTTGGAAATAGATTTCCAATTAGTGAAAGAGCATCAAATGAGTATGGATATTCCATTAATGAGCAATATATTGAAGAAATTTTTCCTGTATATATTATGCATTCATTAAAAATAGATTGTGAAATAACACAAGATGGTTTTAGACCTAAATTACTTAGTGAATTTATCAAAAATAAATTTATGATAAAACAAAATCGTAAGTTGAAATTTAAGATAATGGAGAATAATGTTCCTAAACCATATGATATTTATTGGAAAGTTAGAAATGTTGGATATGAAGCTATACGCAGAGATTGTATAAGAGGTCAAATAAAAAAAGGAACAAATTATTTAAATGAAACTACTAATTTTTATGGACCACATTATGTTGAATGTTATATTATTAAAAGCGGAATTTGTGTTGCAAGAGATCGAATATCAGTTAGTATTGATTATAATTAAAAAGTTATTCAAAAAGTATTGTATTTTATTAATAAATAGTGTATATCATTTATCGATATGTATATAGTAAAGTTTAGAAAACTTAGGCCTTTTTCAATTTTCTTAAAAATGATTTATTAAATTAATAAAATATATGTTATAAAATTATTATATGATTTTACCAGCTATAGTGTAATTACAAGTGAATGACGATGGTGTATCTTTCGATGCCATCTAAGCAAGTTAGGCGTTTCTAGCTTGCTTTTTTGAACTTTCTATTTGAAAATAAAAAAATAAAAAAGTAATATATTAACTGGTTATTATATGGTAAAATAATATTAAAGTTTTGATATTCTTCAGACGCGTCTGAAGAATTTAGAAAGGAGCAATTATGTTAGAAAAAAATAATTCACTTGTCTTAGAAATTAGTGCTATGGTAAATGAAGTAAAATCAAATTTAGCAAAAGAAATTAATAAATCAATAACTTATGTATATTGGAATATAGGAAGAATTATTGTTAAACATGAAAACGAAGATAATAATCGATTAGAGTATGGTAAAGAAGTTTTAAAAGAATTATCTAAAGAATTAACAAAACTTCTAGGTAAAGGCTATTCACTTACTAATTTAACCTATATGAGATGGTTTTATAACGTATATCCTGATTATGGTATGGTAAACGAATCATTAAGTTGGTCACATTATGTTGAACTAATAGCAATTAAAGATGATGCAAAAAGAAACTTTTATGAAAAAGAATGTATTAATTCTAATTGGTCTGTTAGAGAATTACAAAGACAATTAGATACATCTTTATTTGAAAGATTGCTTCTTTCAGATGGAAAAAATAACAAGGAAAAAGTGTTAGAACTATCAAAAAAAGGTCAAGTGGTAAATAATCCAAGTGATATTATAAAAGAACCTTATGTTTTTGAATTTCTTGGGATAAAAGAACCTAAACCACTTTTAGAAAAAGATTTAGAATATAAATTAATTAGACATATAGAAGATTTTTTACTTGAGTTAGGCAAAGGTTTTATGTTTGTTGGAAGTCAACAAAGAATAACACTTAACAATACTGATTATTATGTTGATATGGTATTTTATAATAAGTTTCTTAAATCTTATGTTTTAATTGATTTAAAAATGAATAAGTTAAAAGCAGAAAATTTAGGACAAATGAATATGTATTTAAATTATTATGAAAAAGTAGTAAATAGCGAGGATGATGGAAAACCAATAGGCATTATATTATGTGCCGAAAAAGATAAAGTTGCCTTAGAATATGCTTTAGGTGGTTTATCTAATAATATTTTTGCATCAACTTATACTTATTATATTCCTAATAAAGAACAATTAATTAGGGAAGTTGAAAAAGTATTAAAAGAAAATGAGTAATAAATTATAATGAAAGAAATCATAAATTAAGTTGAAGTTTTAAATGATTTTCAAAAATTAAAAATAGTATTTTTGGGAATCTTGCAATTATAGTATATTATAAGTGAATGTTAATGTGTATCTTTGGATTCTATCTAGGCAATTTGGATGTATCTAGCTTGTTTATTTAATTTTTAGTCTTTATGACAAAAGTTGCTGAAAAGTGTTTAGAAATAGGAAAAATATTAATTAATAATAATTATAAATAGTGTATAATATTTACTATTACGGAGGTGTTATATGATAATTAATTATTCAGATAGCCCTGTATTAAAGGGAAAAAAATCAATTTTTTTAGCAGGACCTACTCCTCGAAGTTTAGATGTTAAAACATGGAGAAAAGAAGCAATTAAAATATTAAAAGATTTAGGATTTGATGGTATAGTTTATGTACCTGAGTTAGAAGATGATGACAGAACATTTAACTATGATAATCAAGTTTGGTGGGAAAGAGAGGCATTGTATAATGCTAATACGATTGTTTTTTGGATTCCGCGTTCTTCTCAATTACCAGCATTTACTACTAACGTTGAATATGGTTATTGGATAGCCAAGAATAGTAATAAAGTTATATATGGAAGGCCTGATAATTCTGAGAAAAATAGATATTTAGATTGGCTATATCAAACAGAAACCGGTAATAAGCCAATAAATAATCTAGAAGAATTATTGAAAGTGGCATTAAAACAAGTTGACAAAAATAAAAATATAACAGATATTGATAGTTACGAATTAAATATAATATCTAATATAATAAAAACATATCCAGAAATAACTTTACTTGCTGGAGATGTAGAATTTACTCCAGAAAGTTTTGGCGTAGATAGCGAGAATTTAACTTATGGTAAACTATTCTTTAAAAATGTGGAACCTAATCAATTAAAAGAATTTGATAGAACTATACTTAGTGTTTTATTATATTTTTATATCAAAGATAATAGGTATGATAAATTTGTAGAGCAACAGGTTGGAGATAATAAATTATCAAGAGAAACATTTAATGAAATCAGAGAGTTTATTTTAAGTAATTTTGATACACCTGAAAAAGAAAATTTATTATTATATTATGTTGTAATAAATGACTTAGGTAAAAGTCAAAGAATGGTTGACGCAATAAAAAGTCAAGGCATAGAAACAGTAGATCATGATTTAATTTTAAATTATTTATTGCAATACAATATGTTGCCATCACTAAATAACTTTAGCAAAGAAAGTACAAGTAGTCTAATAAACGTATTAAACAATGGTATTAATATTGGGCAATTTATTCAAGGAGAATGTGTAGATTATAGTTTTAATAAAATACAAAGCTTAACGACATTTGAAAAAGTTCTAATGTCTGCGGAAGCAATGTTAGATATTGGTGGAGTTTTAGGCCATATCAATAATCAAAATGGAAGTGTCATCTTAAATCAACCTACTGCTGATAATTTTATGACAGCATCAAAAATATTATCTATTTGCGAAGATCCTACAAAAATATTTGACGAATTTTTAACTTACAAAGCCAATAAAATGTGTTTAACTGTTCAAGATAAAAGTGTTAGGAAAACAATTACAAGATTATGTTTAATGTTGCGCTTAAATAATCAAAATGATATTCAAACAGTAGAGAATGAAATATTGGGTAATATGGAGCAATATAAAACATTAATTTATGAATTTAATCAAAGTGGATATAATGATATGCCAGCTATTTTATTATATTATTCTCCAGCTATGCTTAATAATGCGTGTGGTTATTTTAAAAATAACAATTCAGAAAATCCTATTAGTGATGCTTTAAAAGTTTGTTTACCATTTATGCAAAATGTGATGATAAATGCTAGGGCGAATATGAAGGTGCAAGGAAAAGGGGTTATTACAATAATGCTTAGAGATGTTGCAATGGCTGTTGCAGAAAACCCTAATCAATTAGATTCGTTTGAAGTAAATATTTTGGGTAAAGATGAAGCAAAGGTTCAAAAAAAAGGAATTTTCCAAAAAGTATTGTAATTTAGGAGAAAATAGTATAGATTATAAGTTGAAAAGTACCTAGAAAACTTTAGAATTTCTAGGTCTTTTCAATTTATAGATATTAGATATTTTGTTAATTTTTTCCAATTGACCAAAACCACTTTTAACAAATAAATGTTCGTGATAAAATAATAGTGGTGAGTTAAATGGAAAAGGTATATTGTTGTATTGATTTAAAGAGTTTTTATGCATCTGTAGAATGTGTAGAAAGAGGACTTAATCCTTTAAAAAACAATCTTGTTGTTGCCGATAAATCTAGAACAGACAAGACAATCTGTTTAGCAGTAAGTCCAACATTAAAACAGTATGGTATAGGAGGAAGAGCGAGACTTTTTGAAGTTTTAAGTAAAATTAAAGAGATTAATAAAATGAGAAGAAAAGATAATGGTTACAAAAAGTTTACTGGTAAATCTGTTAATGATGATATCTTAAAGAACGATAAGACTAAAGAATTAGATTTAATCATCGCTCCTCCTAGAATGGCTCATTACATTGATTATTCTGCTAAGATATATAATATCTATTTAAAATATATTGCTAAAGAAGATATATTTGTCTATTCTATAGATGAAGTTTTTATGGATATAACTAATTACTTAAAATACTATAACTTATCTCCTAAAGAATTAATTACAAAAATAATTAAAGATGTTTATGATACAACAGGTATTACAGCGACTGCTGGAATCGGTACTAACTTATTTCTTGCTAAAGTTGCGATGGATGTAGTAGCAAAACATATTACACCTAATCTTTTTGGAGTAAGAATTGCCGAACTTAATGAAATGTCTTATAGAAAAATGATATGGAATCATTTACCTATTACAGATATTTGGAGAGTAGGTAAAGGTATTTCTAAAAGATTAGAGAAGTATGGTATGTATACAATGGGTGATGTTGCAAGATGTTCTATTAATAATGAAGACTTACTATATAAGTTATTTGGTGTTAATGCCGAACTTCTAATAGACCATGCTTGGGGTTATGAACCTTGTACAATAGAAACTATAAAAAACTATAAACCACTTGCCAAAAGTATAAGTAGTGGTCAAGCTTTACAGTGCCCATATGATTATAATAAGACAAAGTTAATAGTAAGAGAGATGGCTGATTTACTAGCTTTAGATCTTGTCTCAAAAAAATTAGTAACAGAACAATTAGTCTTAACTATTGGTTATGATATAGATAATATTACTGATGATTATAATGGAGAAATTACAATAGACCATTATGGACGTGCTATACCTAAGTCTAGCCATGGAACTATTAACTTAGATTATAAAACATCTTCATCTAAAATAATTATTGAAGCGATGATTAAATTATTTGAAAGAATAATAAATCCTAAACTATTAGTTAGAAGAGTTAATATGTGTGCCACTAAGTTAGCAAGTGAAGAAGATGAAATAAGTAAAGTAAGATATAGGCAATTAGATTTATTTTCATCTTTAGAAGAAAAAGATAATAAGTTAGATTATAATAGAGAAATTTTAAAAGAAGAAAATAATCTTCAAAATGCTATGTTAAAGATAAAGAAGAAGTATGGTAAAAATGCTATTTTAAAAGGTATGGATTTAGAAGATGGGGCGACAACAATGGATAGAAATAGGCAGATAGGAGGACATCATGAATAATTATGATGATATTATAAATATGCCTCACCATATATCTAAAACAAGAAAGCCTATGTCTTTACAAAATAGGTCAGCACAGTTCGCTCCTTTTTCGGCCTTAACAGGATATGATGAGAAGATAAGAGAAGTTGCAAGAGAAACATCTAGAAAAATAGAATTAGATGATGGTATAAAATTAATGCTAAATGAGAAGTTATGTCTTATAAAAAATGATATTAAATTAAGACCTAGAGTAACAATTACTTATTTTGCTAGTGATAGTAAGAAAAAAGGAGGACATTATAAAACTATAACTAGTAATGTTAAAATAGTTGATGAAGTATATAAAAGAATAGTTTTAATAGATAATACTATAATATCTTTTGATAATATAATTAATATTAAACTTTGATTATATTTTTTAGAATATGTATATAATATTATTGTATACTAGTTGACATTTTTAGAAAAAGATAGTATATTTATATCACAGATGAGATTACTCATCATGGAAATGTTTTTCGCTTCTGGATGGTGCGATTAATAAATGATTCCAGTCGACAATGTTTTTCGCTTCCAGGTGGTGCGACTAATAAATGATCCTGGTTGAAAATGTTAAAAAACTTCATCATTTATGGTGAAGTTTTTGTTTTATGTGTTAAAAAATTAATTTATATATTGACGAACATAAGTATAATTTAGTATATTTAAATTACATATCATATTTGTTGTTTGGGGGTGTTTGTAAAATGAAAGTTAAAACTGGATATTTATATCATATTAAAGATGAATACTTTGATGTTGTTAATGATGAAAATTTGATGCAAAATCATGAAAGAGGTAAGAAACGACCAACATATTTTACAATTAAAGATAAAAATATATTATGGTTTATTCCTATAAGTTCTAAAGTAGAAAAGTATCAGAAAATAATTGATAAGAAAGTAAAAAAATATGGGTTTTGCAATACAATAATAATCAGGGAAATTGCTGGTAGTAATGCTGCTATTTTATTGCAAAATGCGTTTCCTGCTATAGAGAAATATATTGATCATGTACATACTGTTGATGGAGTACCTTTAAAAGTTCCTACTGATTTACAAGCAGAAATCAAAAGCATGTTTAAAAATATGTTAGGTTTGAAAAAGAGAGGAACTAATTTATTCTTTGCTGATATAGATAGTTTAGTGGAAAAGATGTTAAAAGAAAATAAATAGATATTATAAGAATTGCTAGCCACTGGCTAGCAAATTAAGTTGGTTTCATTATTATATATTTAAAAATATAAGTACTTAAATCCTAGTTCTTTATAAATTTCAGATGCTCTAGGAAGATTTAAAAGATTTGCAAATATTAAATTATAAAGTTCATCAAATAAGAAGATAGCACATATTGTATAACTAAATATTAAAAAGGCTTTTTTAGGCATCTTTTTCGCTAGATAAAAACAAAGTGGTACTATTAAATACATTAATAATAAAGCTGATAATCCAAAGACTAAAACACTTCTTAGACATACATAACCATTAATATTACCAAAGCTTAATATTTCATTAGTATAATCCCAACATTTTATATGCATGATATGTTCCATGAAGGCTCCACCAATATATTCAAGTATACCAGTAGATATCATACTTACTATAAAAACAAATAAAGGATTCTTTCTTTTCTTATAAGTTAAAATATATATCAATATAGCACCCATAGCATAAATATTTATCCATGGTAAGAAATTACCTCCACGAAAGTATATTTCAGTCATACCACTATTAAAATAATAAAATACTACTTCGTAGAGCCATCCAAACATTCCTGATATTACTATTATTAAACAAAATATTCCTAACATAGTTTTTTTGTCAAAATTATGATCTTTATTTAAATAATCTTTATACTTCTTCATGACTTTTAACTCCTTTAATACTTAATTATAGTTTATCAAAAAAATAGTTATCTTTAAATATTTTATCAAGATAATGACATAATTGGACGTTTTACATAAACTATTATTGGAGTTGATTTTATGTATAAATTGCCTATATTACCTTATTTGTTTCAAGATTTAGAGCCCTATATTGATACTCATACAATGGGATTACATTATCATAAACATGAACAGAATTATTTGAATAAATTAAATGAGTTATTAGATAAAAATAATTTTGATTATCGTTATGGTATAAATGAACTATACTATCATTTAGATGAGTTTAATGAAAGTGATAGAGTAGATATTCTATATAATTTAGGTGGTGTCTTAAATCACAACTTATACTTTAAGAGTATGAGTCCTACTAGAGTTTTACCAAGTGGAAGATTAAAAGAAGATATAGATAAAAAATATGGAAGTATTGATAAATTCTTTTTAGAGTTTAAAAATAAAGCCATGAGTTTAAAAGGTTCAGGTTATACCTTTTTAGTAATAAAAGATAACGGTTCCCTAGATATTATAAATTTATCTAATCAAGAATTACCCCAGTCTTTAGGCTATATTCCACTATTTAATATGGATATGTGGGAACATGCTTATTATTTAAATTATAAGAATGAAAAAGGAAACTATATAGATAATTTTTTGATAATAGCAGATTTTACTAATGCTAGTAAACTTTATAATAGTTTGATGAAATAAAAGTTGATGATAAAATAAAATTAGATGTATAATATATACAATTAATGAAAGGAATAAATGAAGATGATAGATTTACATATACATACAACTTATTCTGATGGAACTGCTACTGTTAAAGAACTGTTAGAAAAAGCGGAAGATTTAGGATTAGAAGTTATTTCTATAACAGATTATAATACTTGTAAAGCCTACTATGAAATGGAAAAATTTAATGTAAAAGAAATATATAAAGGAGATATTATAGTAGGTTGTGAATTTACTACAAATTTTGATAATAGATTAATTGAAGTATTAGGTTATGGCTTTGATTATAAAAAGGTTAACAAATATTTAATAAAAAAATATAGCCTACTAAATAATAAAAAAAGATTTAAAAGCATTTATACTGAAATAACTGAAAGGATAAGAAAACTTGGTTTAGAATATGATTTAGATATTATTAAGAAAGCTAAAAAAAACAAGTTTTTTGAAATAGCAGTTTATGAAGAATTAATAAAACATGAAAAAAATAGAAATATATTAAGCGAAGATATTTGGGATTCTTATAGTGACTATTATAGAAAAGGTATAACCAATCCCAAAAGTAAAATATTTATAAACAAAGCTAGTTATTATCCAAGTATTAAAGAAATAGTAAAACTTATCCATGAAAACGGTGGTATTGCTTTCTTAGCTCATCCTTATCAATATAAATTTGAGGATACAGAAGAATTTTTAGATAGAATTTATAACGAAGTTTCTTTAGATGGAGTAGAGTGCTTTTATACAACATTTAGTGAAGAGCAAACTAATTATTTACTTGATTTTGCAAAGAAAAGGAACCTTTTGATATCAGGAGGAAGTGACTATCATGGTGCTAATAAAGAAAATCATAATCTAGATGTAGGAAGAGGTAATCTTAAGATAAGTAAAGATATTATAAATAACTATAAAATAGGGAAATATTACCAGTAATTTTTTTATTCACGAAATATTGAATTTTCTAATATTTTATGATACTATGAATATGTAAAAGAAATTTACATAAAATAAAAAAATAAGGAACACTTAATATTGACGTGTTGAGTGAGCCTTTAGTATTATTGTTAGGCTACCTAATCAACAGATGTTAGTTAGGTAGTTTTCCTTTATATTAATACTATGAATAGTAAAAGGAAGATAATCTTTACTAAAGAAAAAATTAGAAAATCTTTCTTGTTCATTAATATCACCTCCCTCTATTTATGAAAGAGTCTCTACTCAACTATTAAATGTTCCTAGATATATAGTAGCATATTATATATTTTATAACAATTAAAAATACAAGGTTTTTATTGGTAATTTTTACCACTGTATAAGGGATTATTTTAAACATAAATTATAGATATTGTCATTTAACTTCAGCTATGATAGACTTAAAAAGAAATGAGGAGTTATTATGAAGTTAGTAATAGAAAATCTAAGTAAAAGCTTTGATAAAAAAGAAATACTTAAAAATATTAATTTTACTTTTGAAAGTGGTAAGATTTATGGATTATTAGGGAGAAATGGAGCAGGGAAGACTACTTTCTTTAACTGTCTAAACGAAGATTTAAAATGTGATAGTGGAGAGTTTTATTTAAGTGATGGGAAGTCTAATAAAAAAATAGAAAGTAGTGATATAGGCTATGTTCTATCAACACCTGTAGTACCAGAATTCTTAACAGGAAGAGAGTTTTTAAAATACTTTATAGATATTAATAAAGATAACATTAAAGACTTAAAAACTATCGATGAATATTTTGATATAGTTAAAATAGATAAAGAAGATAGAGATAAGCTTATGAAAGATTATTCTCATGGTATGAAGAATAAAATGCAGATGTTAATCTATTTAATAGCAAGTCCTAATATTTTATTATTAGATGAGCCGTTAACATCTTTTGATGTTGTAGTAGCAGAAGAAATGAAAGAGTTATTAAAGAAAATGAAAAAGGATAGAATATTAATCTTTTCAACCCATATTATGGAACTTGCTTTAGATTTATGTGATGAGATAGTAGTTCTAAATAAGGGGGAACTTTTAGAAATAAAAAGAGATGAATTAACAGATAAAGAATTAAAGAATAAAATAATTAATATCTTAAAAGGTGAAGAAGATGCTTAATAACTTTTTAATATCCTTAAAAGTAAAGAATGCTTATACTGTTAATCAGATTATTTATGGTATTAGTAAATTACCTTTAATAGGTAAAATAGTACCTACTAAGTTTTATGGTTTTAAAAGTTTTAAAGTAATTAGTTTTATAATTTTTATTATAAGAGAAATAATTAGAACATTTGGTTATAAACTACTATATATTTATATATTCTTATTATTGCCTTTAACTCTTTATAAAGGTTTTGATGTTAGTTACATAATACATATCTATATATTTTTAGCATTAATTGGAAGTTTTTCTAATACAGAAATATTTAATCCCACAAGAGATAAATACTATTTAATAGTCTTAATGAAAATGAGGGCGAAAGATTATATTATTCCTAACTTTATTTATTTTTTAGGAAGTACTGTTATAGGACAATTAGTATCTTTAATTCTATTATTCTTTAATGTTATTACTTGGTATCAAGCTTTAATGTTAGTATTATTCACTGTAAGTGTTAAAGTAATCGCCATTAGCTTCTATTTTTATCGCATGAAAAAGAAAAATATCATTATAAATGAAAATAAACCTAAGTCTTGGACTTTATATTTTGGTTTAATAATTTCTCTTTTATTAATAGGATATTTATTACCATATTATAATTTAGTAATACCTGTTAATATTTTCTATATAGTTTTTATTATTACTTTAATACTAGGAATAGCATCTTTTAGAAAAGTATTAACTTATGATAATTATCAGTATTTATGTAAAGAATTATTAAAACAAGATAATATCTTTGTTGCAAATACTTCTAATAATACTGAATTAATCACTAAAACGAGTAGAGAACAGATTACTCTTGATAAAGGTATTACTAGTGATAAGAGTGGCTTTGCCTATTTCCACGATTTATTTGTAAAACGTCATCGTAAAATCTTAATTGATAGTGCTAAAAAAACAACTATGTTTATCTTGATAGTAGGAATAGTTTTAGGAGTACTTATATTCTTCATTCCTGCCTTAAAACAAGGTATTAATACATTTGCCTTATTACTTTTACCTTATATGTTATTCTTAATGTATTTTATTAATACAGGTAAAAATATTACTAATGCTATGTTTATGAACTGTGATCATTCTATGTTATTCTATAGGTTTTATAGAGAACCTAAGATAGTTTTATCATTGTTTAAAGAAAGACTAAAGACAGTAATAGTTATTAACTTACTACCAACTATAGTTCTTGCTTTA
>CALVUY010000040.1 GCA_944363705.1 uncultured Bacilli bacterium
AATATTTTAGATAACTGTCTTTTGGGTCTTAAATTAAAAGGTAAAGTAAGTATGGAAGATAAAGCTTATGTCTTAAAGCTTCTTGATACTTATGGGTTAAGTGAGTTTAAGGATAAGTTTCCTAGGAGTCTATCCGGTGGTATGAGACAAAGAGTTGGTTGAATGTTGTTAAGACACGGGAATATTTAAGTTAAATTGTTTATAATCCTTATAAATAAAGAAAATGAGGTATATTATGTTATTAAAAAATAGAACATCTAGTAGGCATTAATTGCTTTACTAGGTGTTCTAATTGAAGTAACTATTATTAGTTTTATTTAACTTTTCATTATTTTTTACCCATTGATTCCTTTTTTTCTTCTTCAAACTCATCTAAAATATATGGTTGGTAATTTTCCTTAGCTTTTTCTTTATCGACAATATAATTTTCAACCATTGTATTAATTTTCTCCGCTAGTTCTTGTGCTATCTTATCATTAATATTATATTGTGATTTTAAGTCATTCGCATTAATAGGAATAAAAGGATTGCCTTGATTATATTTTTCAATCAAGTCAAAAAATATATCCATTTTTATTTCATTAGCAATTAGTGTACTTAGGTCATCATCTAATTTTCCATCATAAGATGAATTACTTTTGGGACTAATATTAGGTGATTCAGTAATGAAAAGAGACCCAGTATTTGCTATTTTTTTATTATTGTTTGCTGTTTCTTCTTGTTTTTTAGATATTAATTTTTTTCTTTCTAGCTGATCTTCCTTAATTAATAAGTCTACAAAATTAGAAAGATTTTTATTAATTTGTTCTATAATAATATCCCATTCTTCTTCCGATATCGGATATGCTGGAATTTGCCAAATTGATTTAAAATGCTCTCTATAAGGCGAAACATCTGAATATTCTAAAGAATAAGGATATGTGCTACATATTTTATTAGCAAAATCCACTGTTGTAGAATTAATAAAATTATCAATTATTCGTTTTTTCCTTTTTAAATACTCTTCATATGTGTTTAATTGAGAGTTTTTTTCTTTATTTTCTTGTAGATTGTCATTTAATTGTTGATGCATATCTTGATTATTAGGGTCCGATGTTTTTTTTATAGTTTTTTCTATTTTTTTTAGCTCTTCAAGTGCAGGTATTTTGTGAACAATAAAGCTTTCTATTGAAACATCAGAAACTCCAATTAATTGTTCATTGTAATAACCCTTTTGCAAATCTTCTATAAATGACATTAATTGTCTCGATATTTTAGCAATTTGTGTTTTATCATCGAAAAATCTTGGATTGTAAAACATATCATCAAGTTCTTTTTTCTTTTCTAGACAAATAGCTATTATTTTATCTATTAGCATTTGTTCTTCAATATTTTTTTTAGAAGAATTTGTATTTGAATCAGATATAGATTCAGTAGTTTTTTCATCTCTAATATTGCTAAATTCATTTGTTATAGAACTTGTAACTCTTTCATTTTCTGTTCGTAATTCATTCATTAATTTTGGTGTTAAATTAATTAATGCATTTATAATGTTTTGGTTATAAGATTTAATCATATCACTAATTTTTTCTTGTTTAGTCATAAAGTAATTATAATATTCATTTTGAGAATGAAAACTATTTGTAATTTTACTTGATAGGTCCTTAAAATCATTTTCTAAAGATAAATCAAAATCCTTTATTTTTTTTAATCTTTCAATTAAACATTTTTCGGTTAAATCATAGCTTCTATTGGTTTGAAATTTTTGCATTTCTTCTTTTATAATTTCTCGGATTTGGCTTAAAAAAATGTTTTCTTGTGAATTAAAGTTAAATGTTTCAATACTCGCTTTAATTTGTTCCAAAAGTTTAGCATTGTCGTTTGCATTAGGTAAAATTGTTTTTCCTTCTAATTCAATAAGTTTATAAACTTGCAATCTTATTTCTTTTATTAAAGATGCTGAATTATTTAAAACAATTTCAAAAATTTTAGTTGCTTCTTTTTCCATATAAGCCTCCTCTATATTTATTATTAGTTTAACATATATTTTATAATTTGTAATTACAAATTCATCTTACTAAGTCTTAAGGAGTTTATAACTACTGTTAAACTACTTATAGTCATAGCAATACTTGCAAACATAGGATTCATACTTATTCCATAATTTTCTAATAAGCCCATAGCAATTGGTATCATAAGTAAGTTATAGAAGAAAGTCCAGAATAAGTTCTCTTTTATGATGAGATATGCTTTTTTACTTATTTTAATAAGGTCTAAAATATTAGAAATATCATTATTCATAAGGATGACATCAGCTGAATCCATAGCAATATCTGTTCCATCATTAACACTTATACCAATAGTTGCGTTTACTAAAGCAGGGGCATCATTAATACCATCTCCTACCATTATTACTTTTTTACCTTTAGATACTAAATCTTTAATAGTACTTGCTTTCTTCTTTGGTAAGACATTAGATATTACTTTAGTTATACCAAGTTCTTTTGCAATTATCTCTGCAGTTACTTCATTATCTCCTGTTAACATAATTACTTCTATATTATTATCTTTAAATTTAGTTATAACATCTTTTATATTAGATCTAACTATATCTTTAACACCTATTAGACCAATAACAATACCTTCTTCTATTACATAGATAATACTACAGCCATTATTTATTAAATTATTATAGTCTTCTTTGTGACTATCTTTTATTTCTAAATCTTTTAATAAAGTGTTATTTCCTAAATAATAAACTTTGTTATTAACATTTGCTTTTATTCCTTTACCATTTAATGTTTTAAAGTCAGTTACTTCTATTTTCTTTCTAACTTTAAAGGCAGTACTTATAGGATGAGAAGAACTCTTTTCTATATTAGATACAATATTAATTAAATCATTATCTTTATAATTAGAATAATTATATGTCTTAAAGATTTTTAAAGTACCAAAGGTAAGAGTTCCTGTTTTATCAAAGACAACTGTATCAATAGTTCTTGCTTTCTCTAAGACTTCACTATTTCTTAGGAATAAGCCCTTCTTAGCACATATTCCATTACTTACAACTACAACAAGTGGTACGGCAAGTCCTAAGGCACAAGGACAAGCGACTACTAGAACAGTTACCATATGGATTAGGGATGTTTCTAAAGGTAGTACAATAAGTAATTGGATAATAAATGTTAGAAAAGCTATAATTAAGATAACAGGAACAAAGATACCACTTACTTTATCAGCTAGACGTTGTATTTTAGTCTTGGTATTAGTGGATTCTACTACTAGTTTAACTATTTCTGAGATAGTAGAGTCTTTTCCTATTTTCTTTGCAGTATATTCAATTAGCCCGTCATAACTAATAGAACCAGCGATTACATTAGAACCTTTTTCTTTTAGTACTGGGGCACTTTCTCCTGTAATAAAGCTTTCATTAACATAGGTTTTACCTTTAGTAACAGTCCCATCAACAGCGATTTTCTCTCCGGCTTTACAAATTAATGTATCTCCTACTTCTACTTCATCAATAGTTACTTTTAACTCTTTATTATTCTTTTTAACTATAGCATAACTTGGAGTTATTTGTACTAACTTTCTAATAGCATCTTTAGTTCTATCTTTACTAGAGTCTTCTAATACTCTACCTAGTTTAATAAAGTAAATTACCATACAAGTAGATTCAAAATATAGATTATGGATGTAAGTATTATTACCACCTAATATATTTATATAACTATAAAGACTATATAAAAAACTAAAGATGACACTAAACATTACTAAAGTATCCATATTAGGCATTTTATGAAGTAAATTCTTTATACCACTTTTAATAATGTCTAGTCCATAGACTAAATATATTAAAGTAATTATCAACAGGGTTGTGGATAAAATAAGTGGATGATTATGATTAAGATATGGGATACTTGGTAGGTTTAACATATCTCCCATAGATATATACATTACAAAGATAATAAGTAAGCCTAGCACTATTAGTTTTATCTTATCAGTATTGTTAGTAACTTTATCTTCTATTCCTTTAAACTCTCCTAAACTAGTAAACCCTGCTTCTTTAATAAATCTTTCTATATCTTTAACAGTTATATTTTCATAGGTAATAGTAGCGATAGATAAGACTAAATTAACAGTTGCACTAGTAATTCCTTCTTGTTTATTAAGATATTTTTCTAGTCCTGATGAACAGGCACTACAAGTCATTCCACCTATTTTTAAAACTATTTTTTTCATAATTAATCCTCTTTTACTCTTAGTATTCTTAAAGCATTAATGATAGCGATAACTGAGACACCAACATCGGCAAAGACTGCTGCCCACATTGTTGTTGCTCCTATGGCACTTAGTAATAATACAAGTATTTTAACAGTGATAGCGAATACAATATTCTCTTTTACTATTTGCATTGTCTTTTTACTTATTTTAATAGCATTTGCAAGTTTAGATGGTTCATCTGTCATAATTACGATATCTGCTGCTTCAATTGCAGCATCACTTCCAAGTCCTCCCATCGCTACGCCTATATCTGATAAGGCAAGAACAGGGGCATCATTAATACCATCTCCTATAAATACTAGTTTACCATCAATACTTTTTTCTTGCATTAAAGACTCTACTTTTTTAACTTTATCTTGAGGTAGTAGTTCAGCATAGTAATTATCTAGTTTTAATTCTTTACTAACCTTTTTACTTATCTCTTCTCTATCTCCTGTTAACATTACTATTTTCTTAACATTATTTCTTCTAAATTCTTTAACTGCTTTATAGGCATCATCTTTAATTTTATCAGAGATAATAATAGAACCTGCATATTTATTATCAATAGCGATATAAATAACAGTTCCTATGTCATTACTCTTTTTATAGTCAATGTTATACTCTTCCATTAATTTCTCATTACCTACTAGAACTTCTTTAGAATCTACTTTTGCAATAACACCTTTACCTTTAAGTTCTTTAGTTTTTGTAACTAGTTTTTCATTAATATCTTTGCCATAAGCTTCTTTAATAGATAAGGCAATTGGGTGATTAGAATAGTTCTCTGCATAACTTGTATATTTTAATAAATCTTCCTTTGAGTAATCTGTAGTATTAACTTTTTGGACTTTAAAGATTCCTTCTGTTAGAGTTCCTGTTTTATCACAAATAACTATTTCGGTGTTTGCAAGAGCTTCTAAATAGTTACTACCCTTTACTAAAACACCTATTTTAGATGAGGCACCAATTCCTCCAAAGAAACTTAGAGGTATTGATATTACTAAGGCACAAGGACAAGAGACAACTAAGAATGATAAGGCTCTATATATCCAAGTTTTAAAGTTAGTATCTAATATTAAAGGAGGAATAAATGCAAGAAGAATAGCGATTATCACAACTATTGGAGTGTAGTATTTAGCAAATTTACTGATAAAGTTTTCTGATTTAGATTTTCTACTACTAGCATTTTCTACTAAGTCTAAGATTTTACTAACAGTAGATTCACCAAACTTTTTAGTTACTTTAACTTTTAGTATTCCTTCATTATTAATACAACCACTTAGTACTTCATCACCCTCAGTTACACTTCTTGGCATAGATTCTCCTGTTAGAGCAAGAGTATTAAGAAGAGAGTTACCTTCTACTACTATACCATCTAAAGGTATTTTTTCTCCTGGTTTTATTAAGATAATATCACCAATTTTAACTTTATTAGGTTCTACTCTTTCAGTCTTTTCATTATGATAAAGATTAGCATAATCTGGTCTTATATCCATTAGTTCTGAAACTGATTTTCTTGATTTATCAACTGCATAACTTTGGAATAGTTCTCCTACTTGATAGAAAAGCATAACTGCAACTGCTTCAGGAAATTCTCCTATAAAAAAGGCTCCTATGGTTGCAATAGTCATTAAAAAGTTTTCATCAAAGACTTTTCCTCTTGTGATATTTCTTAAAGCTTTTAAGATGATGTCATAACCTACTATTAGGTAGGAAATAATAAATAGAATATCATTAATGATAACATTATCTAGTTTAAGGATAAATGCCAATATTAGTAAAATAAAAGATATTATAATTCTAATTAATTTCTTCTTCATCTTTTTTGTCATTATTAAACCTCCTCGATACTTACATCTGGTTCTTCTCTTCTAATTACTTTCTTAATTTGTTTTAAGGCTGTATTTAAATTATCTTCATTACAACTAAAAGTTAATCTTTCCATCATAAAACTAATAGAGACATTTTCTATTAAATCTATTTTTCTTAAAGATTCTTCTAAAAGATTGGCACAGTTAGCACAATCTAATCCTTCTATTTTATATTTATAATCTTTCATATTATTTCCTTCTTTCTATCCTTTATGATTAATATGTTCTAGTCCTATTTCAAATAATTTAACAATATGGTCATCATCTAGAGTGTAATATACTTCTTTACCACTTCTCCTACATTTAACGATACCACTTCTTCTTAGGGTTGCTAATTGATGAGAAACACTTGATTTAGTCATATTTAAAACATTGGCTAAGTCACATACACACATTTCGTCTTGATCGAGTGCAAAAAGGATTCTACATCTTGTTGTATCACCTATTAGTTTAAATAAATCTGCTAGATGATTAAAAGTATTTTCTGAAGGCATTTTATTTAATACTTTATCCACTGCTTCCTTATGAATAATATTACAATCACAAGAAAATTCATTTTTAGACATATTATCACATCCTATTAATATTATATGTTATAGTTGAATTCTTACTCAACCATCTTCATTATAGTTGAATAGATGCTCAATTGTCAATAGTAAAAAAACTAATATAAATCACTTATAATTAGTATTATTTTTTGTTATAACTATCTATTTCTAATAAATCTTCTAAGTAACTTCTTTTAGGATTTTTTAATCTATCTAATTCTTCTTTAACTTTCTTCTTATTTATAAAGTGAAGTCTAGTGAATTCTATTTCTAAGTTATTATCTTTTAGATATTTTAAATATTCTTTGTAGTATTCTATCATTTCCTTTTTAGTCATTTTTAACTTACTTTTAGCGATAATGAGATAGGCATTAGATATTTCATTTGGTAAACTTATATATTTTATCTCAAAACTTTCTACAATATTTTTATCTTGTAAATTAATATTTACCTCTTCCTTACATTCTCTTATTAAAGCATTTAATATATCTACTCTATCTTTTTTAATATCAGTATTATCAACATTACCTCCTGGTATTTGTAAACAGTTAGGAACTGAAGTATTACTTGCCATTTCTCCTATTATATAATAATTATCACTAGTTTCTAATAGGCATCCTACAACTAAGTTATGACACCCATTTTCTTTAGGTAGACCTACTCTTTCATCATATAAATGATGTGAATAATGTGTTCTTTTACAAGTAATCTCTATTAAATTATTTGCCTCTTTATATTCACTTACACAAATTAGTTCACCATTAAAAAGACTAGGATTTTCATTTTTACTTTGAATCCAAAAATTATTTATTTGTTCTTTTAAGTCTTTTGATAGTTCTAGTATTTCATCTTTGAACTTTATTTTTATAGTTGTTCCTTCAATATTTTTTAACATATTAATATCACCGTCTTATAGATTAATTTTATATTATCATTTAAGAGGAGTAAATGCAATAATCCATCATTTTCTTACGACATTTCTTACGGCATTTCTTACGACATTACTTGCAAGTCTTATTGGTCAGTGATACAATTCTTTAAATGGAAGGTGAATTTATGAAGCGATATAAACAAAGTGAAATAGAAGAAGTTGTAACTATTCTTAAAAGTGATGGTGTTATTAGTGTTCCTACTGATACTGTTTATGGAATATATGCTAGGATTAATTCAAGTAAGGCTTATCTTAAGTTAGTTAGTGTTAAAAATCGTCCTTCTACTAAGTCTTTTCCTGTTATGTGTAGTGATATAGAACAAATTAAAAGTATTGCTATCCTTGATGATAATGCTCTTAAATTAATTAAAGCTTTTATGCCTGGTCCTCTTACTCTAGTCTTAAATAAAAGACCTGATGACTTTTCATATATTAATAATGCTGGTACAAGAGAGACAGATGAACTTGCTATTAGGATGATTCCATCTAAATTCTTAAATGAATTAATCGAAAAAGTTGGTAGTCCTTTATTTTTAAGTAGTGCTAATAAATCTGGTAAGGATGTATGTAAAACTTTAGATGAAATAGAGATAGAATGCCCTACTCTTGATGGTATGGTTGAAGGCAATGTATCTTTTGGAGAAGCTAGTACGATAGTTGACCTTACAGGAAATGATATAAAGATTCAAAGACAAGGTCCTATTAGTGAAGATGAGATTATGAAAGTTCTTAATAATTAATATTTATTCTTAAGTATTAAATCACTTCTTTTATTAGTATGGATTAGTCTTTGTTACATTTTAAAGTAAAAACCACCATTTCTATTGACTAATGGTGGCTTTTACTTTAAAATTATATTGGGTGGTAAGAGTGTTATATAATTATAATGAGGTAATAAAGAAATTTAAATCAGACTATAATTTAAAAAAGGCTTTAAAAAACAAATCTATTTATAAAATAGAAAATGGGATATATTCTGAACAACCAAATATTCATTATCTATCTATAATAGAGAAAAAGTATCCTTATGCTGTAGTTAGTGGTCTATCAGCTTATTATTATTATGGGTTTACAGATGTCATTCCAGAAAAGATTACATTATGTACTAGTAGGAATTCCACTAATATTAATAATAATGAAATTAAGCAAATTAGAATGAAAGACGAATTATATATATTAGGAATAACTTCATATAAATACGAAGGAGTAACTATAAAAATATATAATAAAGAAAGATTACTAATTGACTTAGTACGTTATAAAAATAAAATTGGATATGATTTATATAAAGAAATTATAACAAATTATAGGAAGATTATTGATGAGTTAGATATGTCATTAATTGAAGAATATTTAAATGTTTTTAAAGAGGGTGAAAAATTTTATAAAATTTTGATGGATGAGGTATTTTGAATGAATTTAAACGATTTAATAGATAAATATGTAAAATTAGGATATAAAAGAATAGAGGCATCTTCTAAGGTGTGCCAAGATATTATATTAGATAAAATTTATAAGAGTAATTTTAAAAATAATATTACTATTAAAGGTGGAGTTGTAATACATAATATATCTAAAGATATTCGTAGAGCAACTAGAGATTTAGATTTAGATTTTATTAGATATTCATTAGATAACACATCAATAGTTAAATTTATTAATATATTAAATACTGTTAATGATGGTATAACTATTGAAATAATAGGAAATATAGAAAAACTACATCATCAAGACTATGATGGTAAAAGATTAAATATATCAATTAAAGATAAATTTAATAATATTATAAATACAAAATTAGACATAGGAGTTAATAAGTATTTGGAGATAGAACAGGATGAGTTGTTTTTCGATTTAACTATACTTGATGAAGAGGTAAGTTTACTTGTTAATTCTAAAGAACAGATCTTTACAGAAAAATTGAAATCTTTATTAAAATTTGGAATAAGATCAACGAGATATAAAGATATATTTGATTTCTGTTATTTAATAAAAAATACAATGCTTGATAAAAGCAAATTACTTAAATGTTTTGAACTATTAATATTTAATGATAAAAATATGAAGGAAAACAATATGAGTGATATTATTAATAGAATAACAAATATTTTAACTAATCCCGGTTATAAAAGAATATTGAGTCTAGCTGATAATAATTGGTTAGTAATACCTGTAGATGAAGCAATTGATATTGTATTAAATTATTTGAATAGTTTTATTCATGTTTCTGTTTAATAATAAATCACTTCTCTTTTTAATATAGATTAATGAGGAGTGATTTTTTATGTGTTCTTATAATGTTTTATGTGAATATGATAAATCTATTAGTGATGATGAGTTAAAAAAAATAATTAATGATAAGTTATATAGAATTATTACTACTCTTGAGATGAGTTTAGAATGAAAGATACTTTTAGGGTTGCAATTTATTTAAGACTTTCTATTGAAGATAAAGATAAATTAAATAGAACAGATGACAGTGAATCCATTAAGAATCAAAGACATATGTTAATGGAGGTTGTTAATAGCAATACTAGTTATAATTTAGTTGGCGAATACTGTGATGAAGATTTATCTGGAGCAGGTACTTTTAGACCAGAGTTTGAAAGATTAATTAAAGACTGTGAAAATGGTAAGATTGATATTGTTTTGTGTAAGAGTCAGTCTAGGTTTTCAAGGGATATGGAAATTGTTGAAAGATATATTAATAATAAATTTAAAGAGTGGAATGTTAGATTTATTAGTTTATCTGATAATGCTGATACAGAAAATCCTGGTAATAAGAAGTCTAGACAGATTAATGGTCTTGTTAATGAATGGTATTTAGAGGATGTTTCTAATAATATTAGAAGTGCTTTTAATTCTAAGATGAAACAAGGTGAGTTTATCTCCCCTTTCGCACCTTTTGGTTATTTAGTAGATAGTAGTGATAATAATAAATTAGTTGTTGATAAAGTGGCAAGTATAGTTGTTAAAGATATTTTTAATTTATATTTAAAGGGGTATGGCTACTCTGCTATTGCAAAATATTTAAATGATAAAAATATGCCTAGTCCATCACTTCATAAATATACACAAGGTATTAAATTAAATGTTGTTAGTAATAAAAAAAGAGATGAAATTAAGTGGAATAGTAATGCTATTAAGACAATACTTAAAAATGAAGTTTATTTAGGTAAGCTTGTTCAGGGTAAAAGGACTACTGTTAGTTATAAAAATCATAAAATTATTAATAAAGATAAGAGTCTATGGATAAGTTATCCTAATACTCATGAAGCGATTATTAATAAAGATACTTTTGATAAAGTACAAAGGGAGATGAAAAATAGAACAAAACCTAGAAGCAGTAACACTGTTCATTTATTTTCAGGTAAAGTTTTTTGTTTAGACTGTGATCACTATTTAAGAAAGAAAAACTCTTCAAAGCATCAATATTTAGTATGTTCTAATAATAGTATCTGTTCTAATAAGTCATCTATTAGATATGATAAATTAGAGAGTATTGTTCTTCTTGAGGTTAATAAAATATTAGATAAGTTTTATGATGAGGAGTTATTAAAGGAAAAAATAAATAAAAAATATAATGAAGTATATATGGAAAAGTTAGTATCTTTAGAAAATGAGTTGGTTAATATTAATAGAAAAATAGGTGAGTCTAAAAACTATTTAAAGAATCTTTATGAAGATAAGGTAAATGGTGTTATTTCTCTAGAGATGTTTGATACTTTAGTAAGCAGTTATGAAGATAATAAGGATAGATATTCTAAACAATTAGATGATGTTAATAAAAAGATTAATGTTTATAAAGAAAATATTAAAAATTTTGATGAGAAAATAATATCTAAATATAAAAAACTAGATAATCTTAATAGAGTTATTATTAATGAGTTTATAGATAAAATTTATGTAGGTGAAATTAGAGATAATATTAGAATTATAAAAATAAAGTGGAATTTTTGAAGAAAAAAATAGTTTAACTGCATATTATATTAATAGAGATGGTAAAAAGGAAACGTGATAGATATCACGTTTTTTAATTGTAGTAGTGCTTTTGTATTGAATATACCAGTTAACTTGGGAAGATTATCTAAAACAAGGAATATTTTGGAAGAAAGGAATGGATATCTAAGTGTTAAACAAATTAATCCGAGAGTTAAATTAACTGCACGATATTTTAGTGCAGTTAACAATAAAGTATACTAAAGATGAAAAATTCTCTAGAACCATATGTTCAGTTGTACACAAAATGTGTACAACTAAAATACGACTTAAAAAGATAGAGAAATTATATCAATAATGCTTTAAATGACAAAACTGGATATTTTTAGTTGTCTAGTATTACTAGATGACTAAATGAAATTAAAATTAGCTAATGGTAAATGTTACAGTACTGATGTATATGATATTGAAGATATGTTTAAAGTTATTAAATCAATTTTGTTTTTAAGTTACTAGTATGATTATCAAGAAAGGAAGGAAAATTATGAAACAAAATAAATTAGAAACAATTACCAAATTATTTGAAGGAAAGGAAATCAGAAGTGTGTGGGATTCTGAAAAAGAAGAATATTATTTTAGTGTAGTTGATGTTATTAGTATTTTAACCGATAGTAAAGATTCTAGTGATTATTGGACCACTCTTAAAAGAAGATTAACTAATGATGAAGGAAGTCAACTTCCGACAATTTGTCGGAGTTTGAAACTAAAAGCTAAAGATGGCAAAATGAGAAATACAGATACTTTAGACACTAAAGGAATTTTAAGATTAATAGAGTCAGTTCCTAGTCCTAAAGCTGAGCCTTTTAAATTATGGTTAGCAAGATTAGGTAAAGAAAGAATTGATGAAGTTTTTGATCCGGAAATTGCTATTAAAAGAGCGATTAATTATTATCGTAATCGTGGTTATGATGATAAATGGATTAAAGCTAGATTAAATGGAATATTAGATAGAAATAAATTAACGGATATATGGAAAGAAAGTGGTATTAATGAGGGTTATGAGTATGCAATACTTACTAATGATATTTATCGAGAATGGTCTGGTATGACTGCTAAAGAATACAAAGAATTTAAAGGTCT
>CALVUY010000041.1 GCA_944363705.1 uncultured Bacilli bacterium
CTGAGGTTTTAACTCCACTGATTATTACTTTGTTAGTTGCCATTTAATCATCTCCTAAATTAGTAATGATTAAATAGTTATTTTTTTATACAAAAAAAAGACCTAGTAACGGTCTAAAAAACTCATTTCTTCCCCTTTGTCTTGATAACTTAAAAGTGTTTCTAAATTAACTTTCTCGGCACTTTTAAAGATATTATTATCAATAACATCGCTTTTTTCTCTAAGGAGTTCTAATAGTTTTTTTATTTCTAAACGTTTAGAATTGTCCTCAATATTTTTATTTTCTGTAAATTTACAGGCACAGTTTATAAAGGTATATTCATTATATTGCCAAAACTTTTTTATAGATTCTTCTCTTACTAAATAAAGTGGTCTAATTAGTTCCATACCTGGAAAATTAGTACTATGTAGTTTAGGTAACATAGTTTTAAATTCTCCTCCATAAAACATTGATAGAAGAATAGTTTCAATCACATCATCAAAATGATGTCCTAAGGCAATTTTATTACATCCTAGGTCTTTTGCAGTCTTATAAAGAAAACCTCTACGCATTCTAGCACACATATAACAAGGATGGCCTTTATCTAGTTTGTTAGCAACTTCAAAAATATCTGAGTTAAATATTTTATAGTCTATACCTAAAGTTTCTAAATTATCTTTTATTACTTTTAAAGTCTCTTCTTTATATCCTGGATTCATAACGATATATGATAGTTTAAAGTTAGTTTTGCCATGTTTTTGCAATTCTTCTAGACATTTTGCAAGTAAAACAGAATCTTTTCCTCCAGATATACAAACAGCGATATGGTCATTTTCACTTACTAATTCATAGTCTCTAACTGCTTTCATAAATTTACGCCAAATATCTTTACGATATTTTGTGATAAGACTATGTTCTACTTCACTTTTATTTTTCATTCTTAAACACCTTCTTAAATGATGTAGGTACACTACTTTCAAACGTATAAGTCTTATTATTAAGGGGATTAGTTATTGTTAACTTACTAGCATGTAAATATAATCTATTAGATTTAATACCTCCATATTTTTTATCTCCTACTATAGGACTTCCTAAATGATTTAAAACTACTCTTATTTGATTACGTCTTCCTGTTTTAATATTAACTTTAACAAGACTATATTTATTATTTTTATTAATTGTCTTAAGAGAAGTAACGGCAATTTTACCTTCTTTTTTATTAGTAACAATAACTTTATCAGGTCCTATTTCTTTTAAATAACAAGTATAATCATCTACATTTTTTACATTACCTGTTACTAAAGCGACATATTCTCTTGTTTTAACATATTTATCCCAATTATTTTGTAAAAGATTTTTTAGAGTATTGTCTTTTACAAAGACTAAGATTCCTGATGTGTCTTTATCAAGACGGTGTAAGACAAAGATTTTATCATTCTTTTTTCTATTTTTAATAAATACTCTTACCAAGTGATAGGCAGTCTTTTCTTTTTCTTTAGTAGTACTTATCGATAAAAGTCCGGCAGGTTTATTAATTACAAAGAAATATTCATCTTCATAGATAATATCAAGATTACTCTTCTTATGAGTTTTATTAATCTTACTAAGTTCAATGATATCATTTTTCTTAACCGGAGTATTAAACTTTGTTACAACTTTTCCATTGACTAAAACTCCTCCATCTTTTAGATAGTTCTTTATCTTTTTCTTACTTAAATCCTTAAATAAAACATATAACGTTTCTAATAGTTCACCTTTTTCTAAAACTTTTCCTTTCATTAACATCATCCCCTTCAAAATACGGTATTATTTTATCAGATAAAAAGAAAAAAGTCTATTACTAGACTTTAATCAAATAAATTATTAAATTCATATTTAAAGACACGATAAGCATATTTCTTAGAGTTGTAATTAAATTGTCTAATTAAATTACCATCGTTATCATATTCACCATAAGAGTTATCTTTACCACTTCCGACAACAACATTACCACCATCAAGTATTTCAACATCGCTTACAATGCTTGAGTAAGGTATTTCAAAACTCTTAACTAATTCATAAGTCTTATCATTTTCATTAACTTTATATTGATAGAAGTATGATGTTTCTCCCTCATTATAAGTACCAGTACCAGGATAATTTGACCAATCAAAGTTAGGTCTTGTTCTAGCACCTTGATAATTGTTATTAAACATATATAAGTAATACTCTCCATCCTCTAAGTCGTCGTCTCTGTAATAAGTAATACTATGTTGTCCTGCTTGAGAAACAAAGTCTCCTACTTTTTCATATAGTAAGTCACCATATGATGTATCTTCTGTAACTGATTCATCTGTTAATAAATATTTAACACTAGGGTCAGTATAAGCATCACTAATATAGATTATAGTACTTAACTCTCTTGAACTTAAGACAATATCATCTCCTATTAGAGATAAACTATTTAAATGAATCCAATCAAGTTCATAACCACCATAAGTATTTTTACCTTCTGGCTTAACAGCATTTAAGTAAAATTCTGGTAATAAGTCTTTCATATCAACTATTTTTTCTACTTCTTTAGTATCTAAATCTACTGTAATTATAACGTCTTCAATAGTATCAGTACCATCTTCATTAACTAATATTACAAAACGATTATTATCTTCATCATAAACCATATCATGATGCATTGTATAGTTTCCTAAATCATAGAACTCCTCTATTTTACCTAAATCATTTACTTTAACTATACCTTTTTTATTATAAGCATAGTACATATAATCATCTTCAAAAATAATACGATCTGCTCTATAACTATCTAGAACAAACTCTTCTCTTAGTACTCCTTCATTATCATATAGATAAATATTAGAGTTGTAGTTTTTATCGTGTCCTAAAAGTGCATAAAGACCATCTGTTAATTCTTCTTCACTATCTCCCTCTACTACTTCTACCTGTGTATCGATATCAGCTTCAGATTTAGGCGTTGTAATAGTAAACTCATGTTCTTCATCTCCACCAGTAAGTGTTAGAGTATTAGTTTCTCCTGGAACAAATCCAACTAATTGATATTCATTACTATCTTTATGAGATATTTCTTGTTCAAAGTTACTATATCCTTCTGTTTCAATTTTATAGTCTAAATCTTCATCACTATCAGTATAATATAAGTAGTAAGATAGTGAACCTGTTCCATATGGATTATGGATTATTAATGGATTTTCTAAAGTATAATCGGCAGAATCCTTTAATTCTTCAATTTTTTCTTCAATTATATTTTGATAATCTTCACTAAAGATAGATATTTCTTCATCCTTTTCTACTTCATATACACCTTCATTATTTTCTACAAAATTAACATTTTCTCTTATCCAAGCTGGATCTGTTAATAGATTTTCGCGATATCTATCATAGGCTCTAAAACTTAAATAAATAATTACGACAATTAAGGCTATAATAATGATAGCTAGTAAAAACTTCTTCCAATGTTTCTTAAAAAATTGTCCTATTCTTTTCATTTTTTCTCCTCCCTAGTTAATAATCTATCTATTATTTGTGAAATTTATATGAAATTTTTCAAAAAAACACTTGATTTAATAAAAGTTATTTGCTATTCTAATATTGCTTGAAGAAAAAAGCAAAAAAAGCTTGCATTTCTTTCTAGTTTAGTGTAGAATGTAAATGTGCTATCAATCCGGGCCTGTAGCTCAGTCGGTTAGAGCACTTGCTTGATAAGCAAGGGGTCACAGGTTCAAGTCCTGTCAGGCCCACCATTTAATTAGATATGCCTCAATAGCTCAGTTGGTTAGAGCACTTGACTGTTAATCAAGGGGTCCTAGGTTCAAGTCCTAGTTGAGGCGCCATTTATTTTTATTTTTTTATGTTAAGAAAAAAATTATGGCCAGTTGGTGAAGCGGCTTAACACACTACCCTTTCACGGTAGCATTCACGGATTCGAATTCCGTACTGGTCACCATAGAAAAATCCCAAGTTCCCTGTGAAAGGGAGCTTTTCCTTTTATTTTTTCTTGACATTTATATTTCTTTGGGGTAATATTATAAGTGTCTTATGACAAATATATTATTATTTAATGCGTTTTGGAGTAGTACTCAAGAGGCTGAAGAGGCGCCCCTGCTAAGGGTGTAGGTCGGGCAACTGGCGCGAGAGTTCAAATCTCTCCTACTCCGCCATTATAAAAATTAAAACTTACTAGTGTTAAACTGGTAAGTTTTTTCTTATTCTTGCAATATCATCTTCTAGGTTATACCATTTAATTTGCACTATAAACTTATCAATATCATTATTACGTCCTTTAGATGCAAAAATTAGCCTAGAAAAATGAATTGTTGATGATGGTTCCTTCTTCAAAGAAAGTAGCAGTTTAATTATTTCATCTTTAGTAATATAAGTAAAATTATCAACTGTTCCATGTATCAAGATATCTGTACTTCCTATTACAAAACGATTAATTAATTTGATAAGTAAATCCTCATGTTTCATAAAATACTTATTAACTTTTCTAATTTTTCTTTTAAGTTTTAACTTATAATCAGGAAAAGTTAAAGTTCTTTTACCAGTTCCATTAGTAGTACCATCAGCAAAGAAATAATCTAGTATTATATCTATAATCTTAGTGGGAACTTTTTCTTCTTCTAAGAACTTAGTTAAATTATAGATATATTCATTATGAACAGTATTACATTTACCCATTTTAATACTAATGGATTTCTTTACTTTACCTACTCTAATCCAAATATCTTCTTTAGTTCTATCAAAATTAACATAGGCAGATATTTTCATATCGTTGTTAATATACGGAAAGTTGGCAAGCAAGAACTTTCTAAACATAAGATTTACTTCTCCTACTTTTTTACCGTTAAGGTAGTTGAAGAAGTCCCATTCGTTGTCAAAACCGTAGTTTCTTTTTACTGTCATCACCTCCTACTATAATTATTTGCTACAACTAAAAAAATGCTCCAAAAATTTTCGAAGCATTTATATTTTTAACTTTTTAACAATTTTATCTACTAATAATTCAAATAGTTTATATAGTTCGTGAGATGCAAACATTAGAATAAAGGTTATAAATATCATTAAGTAATCAAAATGAGTAATTGAGAAAAGTGTCGTTAAGTTCATAATACAGTAGATGAATAAATAGAACATTAGAGCAAAGAGAATTAGACGAACTCTATTAAATGGTTGACATACTTTATATAAAAGAATAAATGATACATAGGCAGTAATTGTTAAAGATAGTGTTGATACTTTGGCATAAGTTAAGCCTATAGCACTACCAAATAAAGTAATAATAACAATATTTATAACGATAACAAAGGCAGGTGGTGCTGATTTTTTCAAGACATTAATTAGGAAGTTACCTTCTACTCTATCTTTATTAGGCTCCAAAGCTAGTATAAACGAAGGTATTCCTATAGTTACAACACTTGATAAAGTTAACTGAACTGGAATAAATGGATATGATTCTTCTAAAAATAGGAAGATAAAGGCAAGTAATCCGGCATAAATTGTCTTAACTAGGAAAAGTGATGCTGATCTTTGTAAGTTATTTATACTTCTTCTTCCTTCTAAAACAACACTAGGCATAGAATCAAAGTTAGAGTCTAATAAGACAAGTTGTGAGACACTTCTTGCAGCATCTGTACCACTAGCCATAGCGATAGAACAATCTGCTTCCTTTAAAGCAAGACAGTCATTTACACCATCACCCGTCATTGCAACGGTATTACCAGCATCTTTTAAGGATTTTATTAAGATATGTTTTTCTTCTGGTTTAACTCTACCAAAAACATCATATTTTAAAGCTGAGTCTCTAATTTCTTCTTCACTATTTAAAGTAGATAAATCTATCGCTTTTAAGTTATCCCCTACTTTAGCACGTTTAGCGATATTTAAAACGGTATTTTTATTATCACCTGAGATAATCTTAACTTTAACTCCTTGATCTTTAAAGTACTTAATCGTAGATTCTGCTTCTTTTCTAATCTTATCTCGAAGTAGGACAAACCCTAGTAATTTTTGTTTTTCATTTTTCTTATTATAATTACTATACTCTACCACTGCCACTACTCTAGCATCACTAGTTAGATTATCCACTTCATCTTTATATTTCTTATAATCTTTTAATAAAAACTCAGGAGCTCCTATAAAAATCGCTTTTCCATTCTTTAACACAAGTCCTGAACATTTAGTAGTAGAATTAAATGGTACAATTTTCTCATAATCTAAAGTGTTCTTATTATAAAAAGCATTCTTTAAAGCTTTGGCAGTAGGATTATCATCATCAATAATATGAACTATAGTTCCAAGTAAATCTTTTAACTCTACTTTAGACATTTCTTTATCTATAACATCTTTTACTTCCATAACACCTTCTGTAATTGTTCCTGTCTTATCAAGACAAATTACATTTACTCTTGCAAGTGTTTCAATACAGTATAAGTCTTGGACAAGTACTTTTTTCTTTGATAGTCTTATAACACTAACGGCAAAGACTGTACTTGTTAGTAATACTAAACCTTCTGGTATCATACCAATAAGAGCAGCGACAGTATTAACAACAGCATTTTCAAAAGTATTATCAGGAAGAAACATTTGTCTTGCAAATAAAAGTATTCCTAAAGGGACAATAACGAAAGAGATTGTCTTAACTATTTTATTTAAACTTCTCATAATTTCACTAGATACTTCTTTAATATATTTAGTATCATTACTTATTTTAGCAGTATAGTTATCATAACCAATATGCTCTACTTTACAAGCACAAGTACCACTTACAAGAAAACTACCTGATAAAAGCATATCTCCTTCTTTTTTCAAAACATTTTCTTCTTCTCCTGTTATAAATGATTCATCTACTAGGACTTCTCCTTCTTTAATGATAGAGTCTACTACTATTTGATTGCCACTAGTGAATTTAACGATATCATCAAGTACTACTTCATCAAGAGATACTTCTTCTATTTTTGAATCTCTTATTACTTTAATCTTATGCTCTGATATTACACTTAATTTATCTATTGTATATTTAGATCTTAACTCTTGAATTGTACTAATTAAAGTATTTAGGACAATTATAATTATAAAGGTTAAATTTTTAAAAGAACCTACTGATATTATAGCGACTGCTAGGACAATATTAATGATATTAAATAGTGTAAAGGCATTTTCTTTTACAATTTCCTTAACACTTTTAGTTTTTACATCAGTATTAAAATTAACTAAATTATTTGTAAATCTCTCTTCTACTTGTTTATTAGTCAAACCTCTTTTTATATCAGGATTATATCTTTTAATTTTCTCTTTCATAAGTACACCTTCATTTCTATTTAATGATAACATAAATTTATATATTTATAAACTGTTAAACGCGTGCTATAATAAGGGCAAAGAAGGAGGAATTTATGAGAACTTTTATTAATTATTTACTTACAATTGCTTTATTTATTGCAGTTATTGTTACTATTACGGTATTTACTGTAGGTAGTCTAACAAGTCCAAGTTCTACAAGAGAAATACTTGATAATATTGATTATGAGGTTGTAGTCAATGATTTTAAGGAAACTGATTATGGGCAAGAAATTTATAATTATGCAAATAGTTATGGTGTTTCAGAGGAACAAGTTGATTCTATTTTACAAACTGAAGAAGCGAAAGACTATGTTAATGAGGTATTACAACAAGGAATTGATGCTTATTTAAATAATGGTAGTATCAATATTAATGATGAGACTAGAGAGTTTATTGATAAGGCAAATCTAAAGTATGAACTTAATTTAGATGATAATGAGATAGATGAATTAGGTAGTTATGCAAATGAAGCGATTAATAATAATTTAAGTATTGTTATTAATGGAACTAGTAGTGATGATAGTAATGGTGAAGTGTCTAGTAGTGGACAGTTTTTAGTTGATATTATTAAGCTTTGTAGGGATGATAATTTACATACTACCCTTTATATAATAATCGCAGTTATTGCAGTATTATTATTTATAAGTAGTTTTAAGAAGAAGAATTTCTTAGAATATATCGGTATTGTTTCTATAACAGTAGCGATATCTACTCTATTATTTAATGGCTTAATGGCTTTAGTAAGTGATAGAATGTCTAGTGTTGCAAATGCTACTATTATCTTAAAACCTGTTACTGATACATTCTATATGTTTACATTTATTGGTATTATTCTTGGAATAGTTTTACTAGTTATCCAACATTTCATTAATAAGCAAGTTAATAAAGAAGTTGTTTCTTTCTAGAAAGTATGTTATGATATGAGGCACTAGGAGGAATTACTATGATGGATGCAGATAATTTTATAAATAATATGCAAAGTAATTTTAATATTATTTTTGATGAAGAAAAAGCAAAATTAGATTTAGAGCAAACAGAAAATAGCATTAGTGAATTAAAGAAGAAAATCAAAGAATATGAAAAATATGAAAAATTTAAGTGGTTAGATATTCTTTTCATTGTTTCATTTTGTTGTGATATTTTAGGAATGACTACACAAAACTTTATCCCCTGGTTAATATGGACATTTATTCATGTAGGTATAAATATTCCTGGTGTTATATTACCTAAGATTAAAGCTTATATCATTAAACCTGTTTTAGAAGAGCAATTAAGTGATGAAAAAGACAAACGCAAAGAATTAGAAAACGCATTAGACCAATATAAGAAAGACAAAGAAAAAAGAAAAGAAATACTTAAAGATGATAAAGATTATAAGAAGATAAGAAAAAATCTATTAGAAAAAATTGATAATTTAGATAAAGATGAATTACTTGCTATTAGAACAGTTGTTACTGAATATACAACTAATGGTGATATTCCTAGTCAAGTTGGCAATATTGCACAATTTTTAACTGAAACTCAAGTTGGGGATATTGATATTAAAGATACATCCTTATATAATATGCAAGTGGATGATGAAGTTAATGGTAACGCTAGAAGTTATAGTATAGAACATAAATAAAAATTAGATTAGATTTTAATCTAGTTTTTTGTTATACTTAAAACGGTGATGATATGAAAATAAATATTGTAGGAAGTGGTTCTATTGGTTCTTCTTATATGAGTGCTTCTCTTATTATTGATGACCATATTTTAGTGGATGTTCCTAATGGAATTATAAAATACTTAAAGCATTTAAATTATGATATTTTAAAAATAGATACTATAATTATTACTCATTTACATGGAGACCATTTTTTTGATTTACCTTTTTTAATGTTAGGTAAATATTTTAATCACGATAGAACTTCAATAAAAGTTATTTGTCCATATGGTACTACTAAAAAAATACAGAAATTATTTCGTTTAGGCTTTCCTTATGATTTTCGCAAAGTTATGGAAAATATTAATATAGAGTTCATTGAACATAAAGGCAGAAATAACATAATTTTAGATGATAATATTAAGATTCATTCTATAAACGTTAAACATGGTACTATGAAACCATGCTTTGGTTATATTATTAATATTAATGGTAAGACTGTTGGCTTTTCTGGAGATTCTAGTTATTGTAATGCTATTGATAAAATTGTTGAGGCATCTGATATTTCTATTTTAGATATGAGTTTAAAGGGGGATGGTGATAAATCTCATATGGGATTTTTGGATATAAAAGAAATATGTAAAAAATATCCAAATAAAAAAATAATCGCTACTCATATGCGTAATAGCACTAGAGAAGTCGCTTTAGATAATCCTATTAAAAATTTAATAATACCAACAGAAAATTTTGAGATAAAATTGTAGTATCATAGAATTTTTTGGCATTTTGTAACAAAAAATGCTTTATTTTTTAAAATTTCTATGCTATATTATATGAGTAATCAGTTTATGGGCTGTTAGCTCAGTTGGTAGAGCAATTGACTCTTAATCAATGGGTCTAGGGTTCGAATCCCTAACAGCCCACCATATATAGAGATTCAACTAGGTCTTTTGGCTTAGTTTTATTTTACTAATAAAGACAGGGGGAATATTATTATGATGTCAGAACAGACAACAAAATTGATAGAGCTAATAAATGAAGGAAAAACTTGCAATGAGATATGTCATATTTTAAATATTTCAAACAAACAGCTTTTCAACAATTTAACTATTTTACAAAATAAAGGTTTTCATTATAAAAGAAAATATTATTCTAATGGTGCAATTGTATATAAACCTATTAAAAGCAATGCTGGACTTGGGGAATTTTATAGCAAAAAAGATATAAGCATAATAACTTCTCATAATGAAGTTGAAATAAACACTCTAGAAATTTCTGATTTGCATTGTGGTAATGAATTGGAAAGATTAGATTTATTAGATAGGGTTTATAACTATTGTATTAAAAATAATATACATATTATATTTCTTTGTGGAGATATAATAGATGGAACTTATGCAAAAGGAAATCAAAATATTAAAGACACCTATTATCAAATTGAACACGTAATTAAAAACTTTCCATTTGAAAAAAATATATTAGTTATCTCTACAGCTGGCGACCATGATTTTAGTGGTTTATATATGAATAATCAGGATATTATTACTATGTTAAAAAACTATAGACATGATATTATTGTTGGTAACTATGGCAACACATTCGTTCATTTAAAAAATGATACAATTCATCTTTTTCATAAACTTAACGGAAGTATATTTATACAAAGCGATGTGGCTATCAGTTTCCATGGTCACCTTCATAAATATAGTGTTAAACAAAAAGAAGATGGTACATTACACATAACAGTTCCTTCTTTATCTAATATTAATCAACCAATGCCAACAGCAATACAATCCACTTTAAAATTTAATAAAGGTTATATAAATGAAGTATATTTAAATCAGATATATTTTGGAGATGACGATTATATTTTAAACGAAATAAAATTTAATATATCAAAAAGAAATAATATTCCAAGTTCTAGTATACTTAATGAAGAAAAAGAAAGAGAAGAAATTTTTGATGATTATACTAAAGAGTCAACTGTAGATGATAGTAAAACATTAGTAAAAAAACTCAAAGATTAAGTCAAATAGAAAAATTTAATAAAAGATATGGATTATAAAAAGATAGCTAAAAATATCATAGCTATCTTTTCTTATATTCATTTTCTATCCACGTCATGATTACTTTTACTATAAAATCTACTTCCATATCAGTTAATTCTCTATTTTTAGGAATACCATACCATTTATTTAGACATCCTCTACAACAAGTTGCAGTTGCATGTTCTGCTATAAAAACAGGATGTCCTCTCATAGGTGTTTGTTTACCATCATTAGGAATAACACTTGGCTTTAATCTTTTATTTATAAAGTCATAAGCGTGTTCTTTAACTTTGTCTAATCCTTTCTTATCAATATATTCTATATCTTTTTCTTTAAGATGAAAACTACTTCTAAACTTTGATTTAGATAATATATATAATAAATAATTTATATCCTGCATTAAAACACCTTCTTTACAAAAACACTTTCTATAATTATACTACCACATGAGGTGGTATTTTTGAAAGTAGTTCATCCATTAAAACCAATTTATAATAGTGAGTCTAAAGTTTTAATATTAGGAAGCTTTCCTTCTATTAAATCAAGAGAAAATAGTTTTTATTATGCTCATCCTAAGAATAGATTTTGGTCTACTTTAGAAAAGGTATTTAAGGAAGATATTAGAAATTCTAATCAAGTTAGAGAAAAGTTTCTCTTAACTCATAAAATCGCTCTTTTTGATGTCGTATATAGTTGTAATATAACAGCATCAAGTGATAGTAGTATTAAAGATGTTATACCTAATGATATTAAGAAAATTGTTGATAAAAGTAAGATTGAAGCGATATTTACAACTGGTACTAAGGCATATAGTTTATATAATAAATATCTTCTTAAAAATGTGGGAATAGAAGCGATTAAACTTCCATCTCCATCCCCTGCTAATTGTAAAAGAGGTATAGAAGAAGTTTTAGTTAATAGTTATAGCAAAATAAAAGAATACTTGGACTAATTTACCCAAATATTCTTATTTAACAATATCTTCACTATTTACAGGAAAATCTAAATTATTAAGTAATTTTTTAACTTCATTACTTACTTTTTCATTTTTTAACTCTACAATAACTTCACCTTTGTTATGGTCTGCTAAAACACTTTTAACTCCTTTTATCATCTTTAAAGAGTTCGTTATTCTGTTCTCGCAACCAGTACACTTTATATTAGAAACATTATATTTTATTTTCATTGTTAGTCTCTCCTTTCTTTATAATCACAAATAAAATTAGTACCAACCGTTTTAGTTGGTACCATAACTTAAAATAACTTTTAAGGGTAGTACCTAACATAAGAAAACTAGATATCCCTTTTAATATGAAAATTTTTTTACATATTAATATTAGCATATAATATAGTTCACTTTCAAGTTTCTATCTGTTTAAAAATCTACACTATCAAGATATTCTCTTGCAACATCTCTTGGATTTTCACCTAATTCATCTACCCTATAATTTAATTCACTCATAATATCATTATTTAACTTACTACCAAGATTACTTAATACTTCTTCTATTTCTGGATATTCTTCTAAAGTATCACTTCTAACAAGAGGTATTGCATAGTATGGTGGAAAAGCATTTTTATCATCTTCTAAGACGACAAGATTAAACTTCTTTAATAGTCCATCTGTTGCAAAAGC
>CALVUY010000042.1 GCA_944363705.1 uncultured Bacilli bacterium
ATACATTTACAACTCCTTATATTATAAGGATATCATATTTTTTATTATGTAGTAATTAGTTTCGCAAGAAGTCTATTTATTATTTAACTCATAATTTATGATGTAACCTTCTATACCAAATAATATATCAGACCTTTTACCACGTTCTATTGCATTACTTACAACAAATTCAGTATTCTTCTCATAATAAGTTTTTAGTATTAAATCTTTAGGTATACCAGTTATCTGATAAGTCATATCTGCTTTAAAGAATAAACATTTAGTCATAATAGATTTATATATATAATCATTACTAGCAGGAAAAACTTCTCCTTTTTCTTGTAACTCTTTTATTCTCTCTTCGGCAGTCTTTTTTTTAGAACTCATTAAACTCACCTCTTTCTGCAATACTTATAGCATAGCTTTAAAATGATTGCAAAAAGGTAAAATTTAAAATTTAACGAAAATAGTCTTTCAATTTAATGTTTTCTCTAGGGGAATTTTAAATATTCATATCAAAAAATACTTCAATTTACAAATTTCATATAAATTTAACTTTTTTATAACCTTCTCCTTTCCCCATCTTTTATGTATTGCCTCTTATATCTATAATGTATCATAACAGATGGTATCAGTCAAGATATTTTAAAAAAAGATAAGCTGTTACAAACTTATCTATTCATTAACAAATTGCTCTATCATAGTATATAATTTTTCTATTTTACTAAAGGACAATGTTTTTATTTTCTTTTCTATAGAAACTTTCTTAATCTCTAAGTTATAAGCCTCTTTACTTACTTCTACATAATGATAATATGTATTTTTTCTTTTAAAGTCTTTAATACTTTTATCATCATTATTATTACAGACCATATAATTTATTTTTTTATTATCTAAAGTATTTATAATTTTATTAAGAGAGCTTATAGGAAAGCCTGCTCTATCATTATTTACTTTATAACCAAATAAATAAAATAATAAATATGCATCCTCATCAAAACATTGGTAAAATCCCCCTACTTTTCTTAAATTAATATAATTTTTACTACTACTTCTCACTTACTACACACTCCTATGATAGGTATATAGTATTTTTTTAGAAGTTTATGTTTATTTCCGTTAACTGTTGATTTTAAGGATTGAATGAGAAAAATAAGTCCCCGAGGCAAATGAGGAGTCATTTGCCTAATTCTACCTAAGAAATCACATATATATTTTCAACAGTCCCATCTCCAGACGTAAACCCGTTTTCAGTGGTCACATTGATAACTGGACGAACGGCGAAGTTGTAAGCTACACCGTCGTAACTGAGGCCACCAAACTCAATCCATACATCAGCAATACCATAAGCGAAATCGGCCGGCGACATACTCCAATACCACATCTCAGAATCTCCTGGATTTAAGTAACTATCTGTGGTTACCCCAGGATTCTCTCCTGCAAGTACCAATTCATCCGCTGTTATCAATCCCGCTTTTAATCTATATGAACCTCCATATGTCTCACTTGTACTTGGACAATTCAAGACTGGTGCATTTGGCTTAGCATAGTTTGTTCCGGCTTGACCCAATCTATCATAACTTGCAAATAATTTATACTCTCCCATATCAGGAAAACCATAGTCAGTCTCTTCCTTTAGACCACTACTATCACTACAAAACCTTCCTCCTGTTACTTTACTATCATATGCAGTACTTCCCAATGTATTTTTATACCATGTATCTACTTCTTTCTTTATAAAACTATCTGTTCCATTATCATAGGTATATCCTGTGTATTTTGGATCATTATTCTCTAAATTATATGGACTTATTCCTACTGCAAATGAATGGGCTAAATCACTATTATCTGGATTTGCACTTGTTCCATTATAAATTAATCTTAAACTTCCATCTCCATTAATTCTTATAATCTTCCAATACATCTTATCTCCGGCACTTGCCAACTTTATTTGAGTACAACTACTATTACCTGCTTCAGTACAACTAGCTTCACTTTGATAATAATCATTATTAGTACCTTGATATACATAATAAGCACTTGCATATTCTCCAAATTGAACGTTGTTATTATTGACATTACCTCTAAAATAATAACTTGTTCCATCTTCATCTTCCATACTATATAATCCATTTGTTATATATTCAGGATTATTTTGTGGACCAGAACTCGTATCCATATAATTACCATTACTTGCATAATTAAACATATCTTCAGGTCCTTCTTGTACTTCATTATCTTCAAGTATTTGTTTTAATGCTAAAGACTTTTGTTCTCTATCATAACTTGTTACTACTATCTTACTCTTATATTCTTTTCCTTGAGCACTATTATCCGCATCATTATCTAACCACATCCATAAAGTATATGTAACAGTATCTTCTGGTTCTAGGGTTTCTTCACTCTTTATATTAAATGTACCTGTTCCATAACTACTTACTTTAACTACTCCACTATCATATCCTTGATTATTAGTTAGTCTCATCTTTAAATAAGAGTTAGCTAATGTATTAGTAGCCTCTTCTTCTAAAGATACATGATAATATGCATTTATATTACCAGTATTAGTTATAGTAAATGTATAAGGTGTAGTCTTTTGACCTTGAGTATCTGTCATAGGAGCTGCATTATCTAAATTAATATTATCTCCTTCTTCAAAGTCAACCTTTAATATACCTGCTGTTAAAGTAATCTTCTTATCACCTTCTATAGTCATAGTAAGTAGAGCATAACTAGCACCTATTAATGCTATTACACTTATTACTATTGTTACTATTACTAATACTATATATTTTTTTCTTGTCTTATCCATACTTTACTCCCCATCCTTAGTTTCATAACCTGCTTTATCACATACTAGATGTGCTTTATATAAATAATTTTTAGAACTTGTCTTTTCTACTTCTACATAACTCTTAGTAGTATTACAATCATTATCATTAACATCTTTTATCATATCAATATATTCTTCTAAAACTAGAGCACTTAGTAATACTCTAGTATTTTCCCCTACTTCTTTAGGTAGGTAACTTCTATAATCTGCAAAGTAATCTTTACTTGCTAGTATCATCATCTTTTCGCTAGTATTATAATATTCTAAATTACTAGATGTAATTAACTTATTTGCACTAAATAATACTATTGTAACTAATATACCTAATATTATTATAGTAGCTAGCATTTCTATTAAAGTAAATCCTTTACTCATTTCTTTTTTCTTTTTCTTCTAGGTGCTGCTGGTAATACTTTCTTTTCATCAAAGTTAATTAGTATTATAGATATAATTGTTTCTATTAAAATAGTTACAAAATATGTTCTCCAGAATGCATCTACTATAGTCATTCTACTTATAAATAACATACTTATTAAATTATCTACTAACATTGCAAATATATATGTTGCAAGTATAGCAAGTTTATTACCATCTGTATTCATATATAAGTAATAATAAATAGTTAAGTTAATCATTTGACTTGTAAGATAAGCGAACACTTCTCCTGTTACAGGGATATAATCAACGTCATGTTGTCCTAATAGGCTTGCTACTATCATAAATAGTAACATTAAGCAAGCAGAATAACTAATACCATTCATAGTCTCTTTATAACCATATTTCTTAGTAATAATATTTGCAATAAAATATCTAAATGGATAAGCGAATATTGCAAATGTTAAACTTGCTTTACCTATATTAAAATCAAACTTACCTAATACCCAGCCTAGTATTGCAATTGCAGTTAATAAAAGAATATATACCCAGCTTGATACTTCTTCATGTCTTATTACTTCTTTTCTAGCACTCCCTTTTGTCATTTTTAACTCCTCCTATTCTTATAAAATAACTATAGCACAAAAAAAAGAAAAGCGGAAGACTTTTTCTTTTTTTATTTACAAGTAAATCCATCAGCTTCAGCATCTTTTTTAGTATCTTCATATGTTGCGTTTGCATCTGCTATACCGTCTAAACCATATTCTGATAAGGCATCTTCACTTGCTTTTTCTACATTAATTTCTAATGATACATTATAGATATGTTTGTCAGCATTATTATTAGTTTTTAATCTAACACCATCTTTATCAGTTTCTTCAAATTGTGAATCTAACATGGATACAAACATATCCCAGTTATCAATAATAGTATCATCTGTCGCTTCATTATCAATACTCATCTTAACGTATGAAACTTTATCATCTTTAAAAGTCATAGTTATTTCTTGTTTCATTTTGATACCACTATCTTCTTCACTATTAGTACAAGTAAGTGTTTTTTCTCCTCCACAACCTGTTATAAATAGTATTGATACTGCTAAGATACCGAATAATTTTACTCCTCTCACCATTTATCCTCCTTCCTAATTCTAGGATACGTTATATAGAGAGAAAAGGCAAGAAATATTTTTTATTGTTGTACTATTTTACACTTAAGGCTTTAAAGTTGTTATTGGTATAATGTAAATACCTGTTTCTTCATCTTTCATAATGGCACTAAAATTGCCAACAATTATACACATGAATTTTGGTTTTTTAGATACGTTATTATAAAATTTTAACAAACTTTCTTTCGCTTCCTCTATACTTCTATAGTTTAGTTTTATTTCAACTGCAGCATATTCACCACTTTTAAATTCTAAAATAGCATCTACTTCATCACCACTTGTATTATCTCTAAAATGATATAAATGTCCATCTAAATAATCCATATATATTCTTAAATCTCTTTCTACTAAAGCTTCAAACATTAAGCCAAAAGTATTAAAGTCGTGCATTAATTTATCAACAGATAAATCTAGTAAAGCACAGGATAATGATGGATCTACTAGATGCCTTTTAGCAGACTTACCAATTCTTTTTGATGATCTATAATTAATACTATAAGCTTCTTGGTTTGATGTTAAATATAAAGAATCTAGCACTTTAATATAATCTGCAACTGTTTTTCTATTTTCTACCAAATCACTTTCATTTTCATATTCAGCGATATCTTTTACTATAGTATCATAACCAATAGGTGATGATTCATTTCTTGCTAAAGATTTTAATATCATTCTCATTTTATTAGAATCTCTTTTATGATCTTTTCTCTCGTGTATATCTTTATTTATTACATTCTCAATATAATTACTTGGTATTAAATCAATATTTTCTTTACTAACTTCTAAATTTTCAGGCCAACCACCTCTAATAATTAATTCAGCTATTTCATCAAGTTCATATTTTTTTACTGACTTTCCTACATTTTTGTTGTTTAACATATCTAGAAGGCTTATTTCACCATTTGAATCTCCTGATTCATAAAGACTCATTGGATACATTTTTAAGGTAGCAATTCTACCAACTCCAGAGTGAAAGACTTCTTCTTCTTTTTCTTCTTTAGTAAGAGTAGTTGATCCAGTTAAAATGAATTTTCCTTTATCATGATCACTGTCACATTCATGTCTTACAGCATCCCAAATACTAGGAACTATCTGCCATTCGTCGATAAGTTGTGGTCTTAAATCTTCAAAAATATATTTTGGATTAGCATTGGCTAAATCCTTTTTATCTTTTTCAGTCATATAAACTACACTATTAGCATGATTTAGAGAAGTCCAAGTCTTACCACACCACTTAGGCCCTTCGATAGATACTGCACCAAAAACACTTAAATATTTAGTTAGCTTTTCATCTATTAATCTTTCTTTATAATTTTCTTTAGTTAAACTCATATTATCACCTTTCTTATATTGATATTATATAATAACATTGCCCACTTTTCAATAACTTTACTACCCACTTTTCCAAAATATAGCCATTTTAACTATGGCTTTAAAGCAGTAATTGGAATAATGTAAATACCTGTTTCTTCATCTTTTACTACTGCATCCCACAATCCACATATAATACATTTAAATTTAGGCTCCACTTTTACCTCATTAGAAAACTTTGTTAAACTTTCTTTAGCAGATTCTATTTCATTTGTACCTAACTTAATCTCAATCGCTCCAAATTCACCAGTAGGAAGCTCAACAATTGCATCAACTTCTACACCATTATTATTATTTCTATAATGATAAAGTTTTCCATCTAAACTCTCTATATATATTCTTAAATCTCTTTCTACTAAAGCTTCAAACATTAAACCAAAAGTTCTTATATCATTTTCTAATATTTTAGGTGTAATAGAAAGAACTGCACAAGCAAGTGATGGATCTGTAAAATGTCTTTTTGATGATTTTCCACCTCTTTCTTTAGACCTTAAATTAGTTGTATAAGCTTCTTGATTTTCAAGTAAATATAAATTTTCTAAAATATTTAAGTAATCTGTAATGGTATTTCTACTCACAGTGTATTCTTCATCTGTTGCTACCTCTTTAATATCTCTTATTAAGGTATTATTACTTACAACTGTACTTTCATTTCTAGCAAGTGACTTTAAAAGCATTCGCATTTTATTTTTATCCCTTAAAACTCCATCTTTAGAAATATCTGACTCTAAAACTGCATTTATATAGCTTTGAGGTAATATATGTAAGTCATTATCATCAGTAGATATATTTTCAGGCCAACCACCTCTAACTATAAGTTTAGCAAGTCCTTCATAAGTTGGTTTTATCTTTACTGTTTTACATACTTTTTTTCCTTCGAACATATCAGTAAGTGATATTTCTCCAGTTGAATCTCCTGATTCGTAAAGACTCATAGAATACATTTTTAATCTATCTATTCTTCCTGCCCCAGAATGATGTATTTTACTTTTATCTCTAATAGTAGTAGATTCTGTTAAAATATATTTTCCTTTTATTTTATCCATATCACATCTATGTCTAACGGCATCCCATACAGCAGGTATTCTTCCCCACTCATCTATTAATTCGGGATAATCTTCACCAAGTATAAGGCCAACATCAATTTCTGCTTTCGCCCTTGTATTATAATTTTCTTCTGTCTCATCTAAATAAATGGCAGAATTACAATGATTTAGAGAAGTCCAAGTCTTACCACACCATTTTGGACCTTCTATACTTAAAGCTCCAAATATTTTTAAATATCTATCAATTTTTTTGTCAATTAATCTTTCTTTATATCCTTCTTTTGTTAATGCCATATTATTTCACCTCACTAACATAATATCACATTTTATATCATTGTGCAACTTTCTTTAATTTTATTGTGCAGTTTTCTACTCTTTCATTGTGCAACTTTCTTAAATCAGACAATGCATTTTTCACTATTAATATTATTAAACTAATAAAGAAAGTTATACTTTCATTTTTTTAGAATAAGTTTTATTAGGTGAAGTACTATGAAGAAAGTATTAGTTATATTGTTATTATTTTTAATTCCTTTAAATGTTTTTTGTAAAGAAGATACTTTTGATACTGCTAAAAGTAGTATTGTAATGGATTTAGATAGTGGTAGAGTTTTATATGAAAATAATGCTGATGAAGAGAGATTAATCGCCTCAATTACAAAGATAATGACTTGTATTATTGCCCTTGAGGAGGGAGAGTTAGATAAAGAGATTAAAGCTGGTGATGAGATTCTAAAGATGTATGGGACTAGTATTTATTTAGAGTTAAATGAAAAGATGAAGTTAATTGATTTACTTTATGGCCTTATGCTTAGAAGTGGTAATGATGCTTCAGTTGTAATCGCTAAAGAAGTTGCAGGAACAGAAGAAGAATTTGTTAAGATGATGAACGAAAAAGCGAAAGAAATTGGTATGACTAATACTACTTTTAGTAATCCTCATGGACTTGATGAAGAAACTAAAAACTACTCTACTGCTAGAGATATGGCGATTCTTTCAAGATATGCTTATAAGAATAAGACTTATAGAAAAATTATTGGAACTGAAGAATACCGAGTAAAGACTGATAATAAGAGTTATCTTTGGTATAACAGAATGAAATTATTAGGAGATTATAAATACTGTACTGGTGGTAAAAATGGTTATACTCCTAGTGCTGGTAAAACACTTGTTACTACTCATAAAAAAGGTAATTTAAAAATAACTGTTGTTACTTTGTATGATAATGATGAATATAATAATCATGAAAGACTAGCAGAGTATGCTTTTGATAATTATAGTAATTATGATATTGTTGATAAAAATGATTTTGATCTTGTTATTGATGATAATAAGTACTATGTAAATAAATCTTTTTCTTATCCTTTAACTGATAGTGAGAAAGATAATGTTAAAGTTCTTGCAAGTATCGATGACTCAATAAATAGTGGTAAAGTTGGTAATATAAATATTAGTCTTAATAATAAGACATTAAAGAAGATACCTCTTTATATTAAAGAAGAAAAGAAAAAGGAAAACTTCTTTACTAAGTTGTTTTCCTAAGTCTAAAGAAATTAATAGATGGCCTTGCATTAATTCTAACATCATAAGTATCTGTTCCTATTCCTGATGTTATATAAAATTTAGTATTATTAATTTCATAAAATGAGTTTATATATTTAGAAGCATAGTCTTTATTGGCAAGATTAAGTAAATAAGGTATTCTAATCTCTCCTAAATGAGAATGTCCTGCTAAAGCTAGGTCAACTGGATATATTTCTACAAAGTCATCTATATAATCCGGTTTATGAAACATTGTTATAGTATAGGTATTCTCATTATAATTAGTAAAAGCTTTGTCATAATTAATCACTTCATTAGTGGTATTTAAACCTACTAACATAATAGGTTCATTACTTTCATTATAAATAAGTTCATTATTATCGTCTAATATCGTAAAGCCACAGTCTAACAATATTGATAAGGCTTCATCATTATCATTATCACTTTCTCCTAAGACTGCATATTTACCTAGTGTAGCATCCAGCTTCTTTAACTTTTTTACTAATTTCTTTCTATTCCCTGGAGTTAAATCTTCATCACTCAATAGGTCCCCTGTAAATAAAATTAAATCCGGATTTCTTTTAGTAATAGCATTAACTACATCTTTTAGTAAATCATTATTACTATAATGTAAATCTCCAAACTGAATAACTTTAAGACCACTAAATGATTCTGGTAATTTATTATTAACAATTGCTTCTTCATTAACAATTAAAGAAGTAGTACCTATTGTAGTGATGTAAAGAAATGTAAAAAAGACAAGTAAAAAGATTATAATAATAGATATTACTATTCTTTTAACTACCTTTTTTACTCTTTCCGTTTGTTTTTCTTTATCTATATCTTTTTGTTTATCTTTATTTAATTCAATTCTACTATTCATTACTTATCCCTCTATAATAAGTATATAGGAAAATAGATTTTTTTTAAAGTATTATCTTACTTTCTCTATTTCTTCTTTTAAGTCTTCATAAGTCATACTGCCAAAAGTGACAAAAGCAATATTACCGTTAGAGTTTATTATATAAGTATTAGGATATGTTGTTATATAGTACTTATCAAATAATTTATCATTAGCATTTAGTGATGTAAAGGTATAGTTATTTTTATTTAAGAAATCTATTATATCGTCTTTAGGATTACGAGAGGTGTTAGCAATTCCTAATATAATAACATCATCTTTGTTTTGGTTATAGTCATTATATAGCTTTTCGATATGAGGTAGTTCATCTAAACATGAAAAACAATCTATGGCATAAAAATGTAAAATGATAGTTTTACCTATATAATCATCTAAAGTATGAGTGTTACCCTCTTGATCTTTTAAAGTAAAGTTAATTGGTGTCGCTAGTTCTACTTTACCTGTACTTTTTACAGACTCTTTATCTTTGATAGGCTCCATGGTAAAACCTGTATAAGATACAAACATTCCCATAACTATAATGATAATCGCTCCTATCTTAACAATATAGTTTAAGATATTTTGTTTTCTTTTAATAATATTTAAGACTTTAGTAGTAAATAATCCTAAAATAATAAATGGTAATAGAAAACCTATAGCATAAACCAATACAAATAAATTTCCTATTAAAGCAGTACTTGCTGTACTAACCATTATTAAAGTTGATGATAAAGCTGGTCCTACACAAGGAGTCCAGGCAAAGGAAAATAGAAATCCCATAAGGAAAGCAGTTTTCTTACTCATCTTATTGGGATTAAAATTAATCTTTAATTTCTTTTCTTTATTTAGAAAATCTACTTTTATTATACCTAATTGGAATAATCCTAGTATTACTATTATAATACCTCCTATTTCTAGGAATATCTTTCTATTGTCTTTAAAGAATAAACCTAGTCCTGTAAAAGATAATCCTAAAATAAAGAAAGACATGGATATTCCTAAGATAAAGAATAAGGTATAAATTAGAACTACTTTCTTTTTATAAGTAACATTACCATTTTCATCTATTTCTTTAGCATTAGTAGCAAGATAACCCATATATAAAGGTATTAGGGGAATAACACATGGTGAGAAAAATGATATTATTCCTTCTAAAAATATAGCAAAGATTTGTACTAACTCACTCATTAAATCACTCTCCTAGAAAATTTTAACAAAAAATAGAGTTAATAACAACTCTAATTTTCTTTTGTATTTAATATAGCAAGAAAAGCATCAGGAGGTACTTCTACACTACCAATTTGTTTCATCTTCTTTTTACCTTCTTTTTGTTTTTCAAGTAGTTTTTTCTTACGAGTAATATCTCCACCATAACATTTAGCAAGGACATCTTTTCTTAAAGCTTTAATATCAGTTCTTGCAATTACCTTATTACCAATAGATGCTTGAACTGGGACTTCAAAAAGTTGTCTTGGTATTACTTCTTTTAATCTATGAACTATTAATTTACCTCTATTATAAGCAAAGTCTTTATGAACAATAACACTTAAAGCATCTACTACTTCACCATTTAACAAGATATCTAGTTTTACTAAGTCACTAGGCTCATATCCTATTACTTCATAATCAAAAGAAGCATAACCTTTGGTAATTGATTTTAACTTATCAAAGAAATCATAGACTATTTCTGATAGTGGTAATTTATAGATAAGACATACTCTTTCTTCGTCTAGATAATTCATATTAATAAAAGTTCCACGCTTATCTTGACATAATTCCATTAAAGGACCAATATAATCTTTTGGAGTATAAATAGAAGTTTTAACAAATGGTTCTTTTATTTCTTTTATCTTAACTTTAGGGGGCATTTTATTAGGAGCATCAACGGAAATATTAGAACCATCAGTAAGGGTTACTTCATAAATAACTGAAGGAGTTGTTGCAACTACATCGATATCAAATTCACGTTTAATACGTTCTATTGTTACTTCCATGTGTAATAGTCCTAAAAAGCCAGTTCTAAAACCAAAACCTAAGGCCACTGATGTTTCAGGTTCATAGATAAGGGCAGCATCATTTAGTTTTAACTTGGCAAGAGCTTCTCTTAAATCCTCAAACTGGTTAGTTTCAAGAGGATAAAGACCACAGTAAACAACACTTTTTAACTTTTTATATCCTGGTAATGCTTCTATCTTTTCTTTAGTAGAATTTAATGTGATAGTATCTCCAACATGAACATCACTAATACTTTTAATAGAAGCATAGATATAACCTACTTCTCCTGTACCTAAAGAATTAACTTCTACTTCTTTAGGAGTATTTTTTAAAATAGATAATACTTCATAACTAGCATTACTCTCTAGCATATAAATAGTATCACCTTTTTTTACACTACCATTAAAAATACGAACTGCTGTTAAAACTCCACGATAAGAATCATAAATACTATCAAAGATTAATCCCTGTAAGGGTTTATCACTACTACCTTTAGGAGCAGGAATTTTTGTTATAATAGCATCTAATAATTCTTTTATACCTTCACCAGTTTTTGCACTAGTTAAAATAATTTCTTCCTCATCAAATCCTAAATTAGTAAGTTCTTCTGTTACTTTAGGAATATCAGAACTAGGTAAGTCTATTTTATTAATAACAGGAATAATAGTTAAGTTATTATCAAGAGCAAGATAAAGATTTGCAAGAGTTTGAGCTTCTATTCCCTGTGTTGCATCTACTACTAAAATAGCACCCTCACAGGAAGCAAGAGAACGATTAACTTCATATGAAAAGTCAACATGGCCTGGGGTATCTATTAAATTTAATAAATATGTTTCATTATTATATAAATAATTAATAGATACAGCATTTAATTTAATAGTAATGCCACGTTCTCTTTCTATATCCATAGAGTCTAACAATTGCTCTTTCATTTCTCGCTCTGTAACTGCTTTAGTCTCTTCTAAAATTCTATCTGCTAAAGTACTTTTACCATGATCTATATGAGCAATTATTGAAAAATTACGAATGTTTTCTTGTTTCATCAACTTCACCTACTTAAAAATATAGTAACATAGTTACTATATTATCATATTTTTAAGAGTTTTTTAACTCTTCAATTTCTTTTTTAGATAAACCAGTTGTTTTAATAATATCCTTAATAGATAAATTCATCTCTAACATTCTCTTTGCAAGAGTTTTTTTCTTTTTTTCAAAAGAGTTCTTATCTTCTTCAAGAGATTTTTGTCCTTCCTCAAGAGATTTTTGCCCTTCCTCAAGAGATTTTTGCCCTTCCTCAAGAGATTTCTTTTCTTCTTCAATAAA
>CALVUY010000043.1 GCA_944363705.1 uncultured Bacilli bacterium
TATAATTTTCTCTTCTTTTTTGTTAATTTATTTTATGCCCATAAAAATAAAAAAATCCTTATATCATAAGGACTTCGCGAAAGATGGGCATAAAATATTTATGGGCATAAAAGGCAGTTTTTATCCTTAAGCATAAAAACTGCCCCCCCCAGGTAACAATTTGTAAACGGGTGCTAGTATAATTTTGGTACACCTTTTCTGGAGGGTATACCATCATATTTACTTTCTTCATATTCACTACTTCCCTTCTGCTTCCTATCTTTTATACTTACATTCTACCACGATAAACTTGTTGTTGTCTATCTTTTTGTTCGTTCCTCTTTCTATACTATTACCTCAATAATATCATATGATTTTATAAAATTCAATAAACAAATATCTTTTATTTACATATCTTATAATAGGTGTTGAATATGACTATTGACTATAAAGATATAAATTTATCATATCAAAAGTATGGAGACTCTAAAGATGTAATTGTAATACTACCTGGATGGGGAGAAACTAGAAATACCTTTTTAGAAATGATAAATATTTTAAAGATTGATTATACTGTTTATATTATAGATTATCCAGGTTTTGGAGAAACTAAATTCCCTAATTATAATCTTACTATGGATGATTATACAGAAATAATTATAAAGTTCTTTAATGATTTAAAGATATCTAATCCTAATATAATTGCCCATTCATTTGGAGGAAGAATTGCCATACTCCTATCTTCTAAATATAATGTCTCTATTAATAACTTAATATTAATAGATAGTGCAGGAATTAAACCTAAAATGACTTTAAAGAAAAAATTTAGACTTAAACTATATAAAACTCTACAGTCTTTAGCAGACTATCTTCCTAAAAAATTTAAACATAAATTTAAAACATATTTATTCAATAAATTTTCAAGTAGTGATTATCAATCTTTAGATGAAAATATGCGTGAAACTTTTAAAAACATTGTTAATTTAGACCTAACTAATTACTTATCTTCTATTAATAGCAATACCCTAATACTATGGGGAGAAAAAGATACTGACACACCTCTAAAAGATGGTAAATTAATGCATAAAAAAATAACAAATAGTGAGCTTATTATCTTTCCTAATTGTACTCACTATTGTTATTTAGAAAATACTTATGTAATTATTAAAATTATATTATGTTTTCTTGAAGATTAGAAGCGACCTCCACCGCCTCCACCTCCGAAGGAGCCTCCTCCACCAATAGAGCCACCACCAAAGCCACCTCCACTTGATGACTGACTAGCAGCGATTGATGAACGTGATGATGCAACTGCAGTATGTATACCACTATTTATACTAGAATAAAGATTAGTAGTTATAATATAATGAGTCATATAAGGATTATAACCTACATAAGTAGTATTACTTGTATCCATATTAGGCATCTTAAGTTCCATTTCTTTAGAAAGTTTATCTGCACAGTCTAAAATAGTTGCATATACTAAATACTTATCCCATAAAGTTACCTCAGGTAACTCTTTTTCATTAAATCTACTAAAGTCTTCTAAGAATTTCTTATGAGCCATCCATTTAGCATAATGTTCTGCACCCTTTTTAGTATAGAACTTTCTAGTTATAACAAAGATAATTAATGCTATCATAAGAATAATAATTATTATTCCAAGCCAAGATAAATCTAAAGCAAAACTAATAAATGTTAAGACAAGTCCTAATAAACTAAAGATAACTGAGAAAGCTACTAAACCTGGAGTTGTAGCAAAGAATAACTCACTTTTACCTATAGATTTACTTTTCCTTATAAAATCATTATATAAATCCATTACATTATTAGCATTACTTAAAGTAGAACAATGTTTCCTTATAGTAGAAAGAACTACTTCTTTACTATTACCTATCTCATTAATAATAAGGTTTAAAGCTATTTTTTCAGTTTCAGTTAAACTAGCTTCATCATATTCTTGTAATACTAGTTTATAATCATCTTTTAATTTTCTATCTATAACTTCTACTTTTAAGACTTTCTTATATATTAAGTTTAATATAGTAGCAGATAAACTCTTCTCAGTTACGTTCTTATCAAGTAAATACTCTAATACTTCAGGTCCATAACTAGCAGGAAAATCCCTAAAGTATTCCATATTAAAGGCAGTCTTTTTCATATTTTTCTCTCTTAAATAAACACCAACTGCAAGACTAATTGCAATTAAAGCCCAAACACTACTTGATATTATTAATATCATATTTTGTCTTTGAATTCGCTCTCTTTCTCTATTCGCTTCATCACTAAGTTCAGTTTGATAATCTATAATTGCATCTTTGGCAATTAAACCACTAACTTTAGGAGCATTAGGAACTAAAGACTTATCAAATATTAATCTTACACTAACAGGATTATATGCTCCTAAAAAGTTAAATGTACCTATCGCTTCCTTATTATTAGTTCTTTCTATTTCTCCATTCAAAGGTCCATGTAACCATACTCTATAATCGCTATCACTATTAGGAAGTACTACTTTAACTTCATAATCTCCTATATTTTCTCTATAACCATCACCTAATGTATTCCAGGCAAGTTCTGCTGTATCTTCATGAACAACTACAACATCAGTAACAGTATATTCTATATAAAAGATTTCATCTAAATCACTAGGATTATATAATTTTAGATAATCTTCTCCCATATAATAAGTATTAGTATATTTTTTAGAATCCCCATTACTTGCATAACTAACTTCATCAAAATAATTAACACTTCTATTAAAATCATCAAAAGTAAGTTCTCCATCATCACTAATAGAACCTACTCTTAAATTTATAATTTCATCACCATCATATAAATCATTATTACCTTTAATATCATTAATGGTATAACTTCTTGTATTATTATATAAACTTCTAGCAAGTATAGTTCTATCCATACCATTATACTCACCATTCATCTTAATAAGTTCTCTCACCTTAATAGAACCATCATCAAGTATTTCTATCTCACTTAAAAACTTATCTGTAGGTTCACCTGTAAAAAAAGAAGATGCTGATGGTAATATCACTGATAATATTGATGGTAAAAATTGAATAAGAAAAATTATTAGTATTAGTATAATTACTTTTTTCTTTTTACTCATGCCCATTCACTCCTTAGAAAAAAAGCTTGCATAAAGCAAGTCTTAAAATGATACTTTAGGTGTCTCTTTATCTTTCTCATCTATTTCAAAGAAAGATTCTTCTTTAAAATGAGAAATACTAGCAACTATATTACTAGGAATAGTTTGTACTTTATTATTATAAGTAAGTACTGTATCATTATAAAATTGTCTCATGGTACTAATCTTATCTTCAGTATCTCTTAAATCATTTTGAAGTGAAACAAAGTTCTGATTAGCTTTAAGGTCTGGATATGCTTCTGCTAAAGCAAATAGTCTATTTAACATACCAGTTAACTCTCCACTAGCTTTTATCTCTTCTTCTTTAGTTCCTGCAGTATTAAAACTATTTCTTGCATTAATAACTGCATCTAAAGTAGAACTTTCATGTTTAGCATAACCTTTAACAGTTTCTACTAAATTAGGAATTAAATCTGCTCTTCTTTTTAATTGAACATCAATTTGACTCCATTGATCTTTAACTCTGTTTCTAAGTTGTACTAAAGAATTATATGTTGCTATATACCAAATAACTAATATTACAATAATTGCAACTATTACAATACCTATAATCATTCCTGTTGACATATTATCACCTCTGTTTTAATTATATACTAAAGAATATAAAAATTATAGTATAAATTTATAAATATTGGTAAAGATATGTCTAGGAGATGATTTTATGAGTATAAAAGACTATATTTTAAATAATTTTAAAAATGATAATAAGGAAGCGATTAAGGAAGCGATAGTTGAATCAATTAATTCTAAAGATGAAGTTACTCTTCCTGGTATGGGAGTATTTATGGAAATAATTTGGAATAATGCAACTGATGATATGAAAAATGAAATGTTAACAATACTTGAGAATAATTTAAAAAAAGAAGCTTAGCGATAAGTTTCTTTTTTTTAAACTCCCATAGTAACAGTCTCAGGTAAAGTAGAACCACCATCTATTACAATACTTGTTCCTGTTATATAACTAGATGAATCACTAGCAAGGAAACATGCAAGTTCTCCAAGTTCACTAGGATCTCCTAATCTTTTCATAGGAATACTCTTAGCAATACCATTAATTACACTTTCAGGGTCATTTGCATTAGTTTCTTTTGCCATACCATCAACCATAGGTGTTCTAATATATCCAGGTAAAATAGCATTAACTCTGATATTATGATCTACTTCTTCACGAGCAAGAGCCTTAGTAAAACCAACAAGAGCAGCTTTAGTAGTAGCATATGCAACCTCTCCAGAATCTGCAACCATAGGACCAGTAACACTAGATAGATTAATAATACTTCCCTTTCCACTCGCTCTTAACATAGGAAGTAATACCTTAGTAACATTCCAAGTTCCTTTAATATTAATATCAAAATGTAAGTCACGTAACTCATCAGTCATATTTTCAAATGTCTCTAACTTACAAATACCAGCATTATTTACTAAGATATCAATATGGTCATAGTATTTTTTTATAATATCAACAACTTGTACTAATAAGTTCTTATTACTAATATCAACATTAATACCTAATACTTTATATCCTTTAGAACCTAGTTCGTTAACAGTATTAGTTAACTCACTTGACTTATCTAAAATAACAACAGATGCTCCATATTTAAGTAATGATTCTACAATACCTTTACCATTACCCATCGCACCTCCTGTAACAACTGCAATTTTTCCTTGTAAATTCATATTATCCCTCTTTCTATTATTACTATAATAATTATATACGTATTTAAGAAAAAAGAAAAGTTATTATTTTTAATTAACTTTCTTCTTTCTAATATCATTTACCCATATAGTATAAATACCAGTAATAATTAAAATTATATCACCTAATACCATAAAGAAACTCTGATAATAAAGATAATAAATACCATAAAATACACCGGTTGTAATACCTGATAATCTTATTAATTTCATATTAGATTGCCACAAACAATAAGTTCTAATAAAAGAACCTATTGTAGGAAAAATCGATATAAAACCTTGCCAAGTCATAACACAATTAATAATGATAATACTTTCAAAGAAAATTAAAATAACTATATAGATTACTTTATTAATTTTATCTTTACTAATATATATAAAACTTCTAATAAAATTAATTAACCCTAAAATAGCACCCGTATAAGCAGAAATAACAAAATTATAAAGTGCCTCACACAAACAATTTAAAGACTGAACAACTAAAGACTTCTTACGATCCTTAATACAAAGACTAATAACTAAAAATAGAAAAGCTAATACACTAAAAATCATTTATATCACCATTTATAATTACTTATTTTTTATCTTGTCATACTGTTTATACATATATTGAACACTATTTTCTAAAAAGAAATAATGATACACATAAAAGCCATCAAAGATAAGTAATATAAAGAAAATAATAAACATAGCAAAAATATATTTCGTTATAAATAAGAAAAGTATCGTAAAGAAAACATAAGTTAACGTTATTACTAGGTGTATTACCCTTTCTTTTTGAAATAATCCCATCTTAAATAGAAAATCATCTATTTCATCACTACTAAATTTGTGGTTATTATTAATTTTTTTATCAATTTCATTAATATATTCTTTCATATAATCTTTCATTATTAAATCCTTCCCATTATATCTAATTAAACAGAATCCTCCACATCATCTATAACAACATCAAAATAATTATCACACTGTGTACAACCTAATAGTTTACATATAATAACACTTTTTCTCTTACTTGCATTAACATCAATTCCCCTAATTCTTTCATCTAACAACTCACTGTTTAAATTCTTATTATCACTTCTATGAATATGTATTATTTCTCCTTTTTTTACATTTTTTCTAATAGGACAAAGTTTACCTTTTTCGTATACAACTTTTCTTCTATTATATAAACTACGATATTCCTCTCTTTTATAGTTCAATCTATATAATTCAACTTGAGGAGGAATATTTCTTAAATAGACTCTAAATTGATGATTCTGTCCTCTCCATACTTTTTCACCCCTAATTTGTGGATGTCCCCAATTTATATTATTAACAGATATATCTAATCCTACTTGAAACAATTTACATATTCCTATAGGTATTTCCCATCTTTCTTGAGAAGGTTCTAACTGAATTCTAGCATCTCCCTCTCCACCGTAACTACTAGAAGCTTCATTCGCTACTAAAGAACAAGAATCGCATATACCTTGTAAAAATGATAAAGAAATTGCTTTATTTTCTTCCATATTTAAATGAAATGGAAAATGAAGTAAAGCTGTATTATCTAACGATTCTACTCGTAATAATTCACATAGTCTTTCGTGATTAGAAGGAATTTCATAAGATCTTATTAACATTTCTTTCATAGCCCAATCATTCAAATCATAAGTATTAGGCAAATCTATAATTGAGTCAATATTCCAAGTACTACGCAATAAATTAATTATTTCTGAAAAATCATTTGATAATTTAGAACGCAAACTCTCTACAAATTTTCTTTCTAAAGCTTTAGTATGAATATTATCAGTTCTTAAACTTGCATCAGTTGGTCTCCTAAATTTAACTCTAAAATTTAAAACAACTTTTCCCTCAGTTGTGGGAATAATTGATCCCTTTCCAAATAACATTCCTAATAAATAAGCTTCATTAACATCTATCAAAACAATTCACCCCCTACTGGTATAGCTTGTTGAAGTTGCAAATTACGTGAAGAAAGTTTTACAAACTTTATTTCTCTTCCTTCTGAATACTTAAATATATTCTTATTAACATAATAGTACTGTTCAATTTTTCTTCTTAAATCATGCAATGAAACCAAAAATACCTTATCTGCATTAAATATATCACCATACATTTTAGCCTGAGCAATATCTTTTAAAACTATAGATTTCTTTTTAGCCTCTATAATCAACACCTTATAATCATCCATATTTTTATTCTTATAAAAAACTGTTATATCAGGTTTTCCAAAATCTTTCAAAATATCAATTTCTCTTTGAAATCTTGAAATAAAATCAGGCTTAAACTCATGCCAAGTTTCATATATTTTAAAATCATAGTCATATAGTTTTAAATAATATTTAATACTTTCTATAATATCTGGATACATAGCCTCTTCATCTTTATAATTATCAACCATTTTTAAACCTCCCAACTTTAAGCTTATATCTAGGTACAGTCCATATTTTCTCTATCTCATTTATAACATCTATATCAAAAGAAAACACATCATAAAAGAATCCATTTCTTATTTTAGGCACTTCTTTAGTCTTTTCATGTCCATTTAATAGTGAATCTAAATTACTTAACAAATCAGAATTAACAATTGGTACTTTAATATCTTCTATATAATATTTATCCATATGTATTGTTAATCTACTATTATTTAAACAATTAATATGTAAATTATAAAAAGCTACTGAAGAATTTAAATAATTAACAATATATTTTAATTCTAAGATACTCATATTTCTTTTAGGAATCAACATAGTTATAGTATCAGACACTTTTAAAGTATCTCCTCTTACAACATTAGCAGTAATTCTATAAGCTATATTTTGTAAAGCAATAAATATATCAGTACCATCATTCATATAATATATATCATCATAAAAATCTAAATCTCTGCCCTTCAAACCATTATCTTTACAATTACCTCTTCTAACATAAAATAACTCTTCAATAGTCTTACCAGTTATTTTATTATTGATTATATTATAATATTTTTTATTATATAGCAATATCGTATCTCTAATATTTCTTTCTAATACGATTTTTTTCTTATCACCATTTGTAATATAAAAATATTCTTGTACCTCTGTTTTTCTCTTTTTAAGATACAAAGCTACAGTTTCTATATCAGCACCTAAAAACTCATATCCTCTTGTATCAACAATACCTATTATTGTAGTTAAATCTAATATTTTTTTTCTAAGCTTTTGATATTTCTGATTTCTCAATACTGTATTTGGAATAATTAGAATTAACTCTCCATCTTCTTTTAACAAATCTATTCCTCTTGAAATAAAGGCTTCAGTTGAATCTATATAATTATCTACTTTCAAATTAAAAGGTGGATTACCAATAATAAGATCTATTTTATTTTTAAATTTTAATTTTAAAAAATCTTTACGTTTCAATACAACTTTTTCATCTATAAAATCTAGTTTATCCAAAGCTTTCTTATCAATATCAACACCAATAACTTCTTTAAAACTAGTACTATTTTTCATTATCTGTCTAATGAAAACACCATCACCACAAGAAGGTTCAACAATTATTTTATCATCAAAAACTAGGCCAAACAAATTAATTAATTCTTCTGCCAATTTATCTTCAGTAAAAAACTGCCCTATTTTTTTTCTAGATTTATAATCCTTACTTCTTTTATTCATAATTACCTCTTTTCAAAAATTATTACATACTGAAATATATGATTTAATACTATTTTATAAGGATATCCAAAAGGATAAATTACTTTTTGATTTTGTAATATATAAGATGTATCATTATAAGTAAAACCAGCATTATTCATCGCTAATATCATATCAGAATGAATATCTGTTTCTTTTTTATTTATTGTAAAATCACTAATTATTAAATAATATTTACCACCATCTACCATTTTGTCATAGGTATCTTTAAATATCTTTTCCATTACTTTTAAATAATCATCATATAAATCAAGATTACCTATATCACTTTTTAATTCACTATAATATTCTACACCTTGTCTAGCTTGACTATTATCATGTCTAACACCTTTACTTTTATTTTTAAGTATATTAAAGTATGGTGGCGAAGTAATTACTATATCAATATTACTTTTAAGTTTTTTTATTTCTTTTGATGAATCCCCTTTTATAATTTCATATTTATCTTCTGAAAGATCTGTAAAATTTAAAAAATTAATTCTCTCATCTATTAATTTAATATAGTCTTTATTAAGTTCAATACCTATATTATAGTTATTATATTTATAAGTACCAAGTATTGTTGAACCAACTCCTAAAAAAGGATCTAAAATAATTTTATTTTCAATATTTTCAATATTAACTAATGATTCTATATCGTTATAACTATATGGTGCTGGATGTTTTAAACCTATTTTATCAATTTTACTTTTACTACTAATTACAAAACTCTCTTTTTTATTATATTTAACTTTAAACTTCTCAAAAGTTGCATCTTTATGCTCTTCTATCCTATTTAAAATCATAAATGCTTTTTTTATACATTTATCATCCAAACAATTAATAATAATTTTACCTCTATATTCCAAACCAGAATCAATTATATATTTAGTAATTGTTTTAGATAGTAAATAACCATCTTTATCAACTTCATCATCAAGTAATATAATATGATATGAGTTATATGATGAATTTTCAATTATCTCCATAGATTTACATATATCATCAAAATTCTTATTATAATGAAAAGTAAAATCATAATCATCAACAATATATTTATCATTAAGTAAAAATGCTTTTCCTGAAGTTCTCTTTTTAAAACAAAGGTCATAGAACTTCTTTTCAATAGCTTCCAAATCGAATGTTTCAAATTCATAAAAATTAATTGCATTATGTAGCCAAGCTTTACCATCCAAGTTATTTACATTATTAACAAGTCCCATTTCCTTATCCTCCCATACCAATTATATCATTAATTTAAGAAAAATCATAACAAAAGAAAAAGATATATACTTAATTTTTTTATTATATCTAACATAGAATTATAGATATGTAAAATCATAAATTTTGAAAATTATTCGCTTGATAATTTTCTATTTAATCTCTTTTCATATTATGAACACCTCTATTTAACAATTTAGTGACTTAAGTGTACTATATAAAATATATGTTCGTCAATACATGAATTCAATTTTCATTCAAAAACTTTCCTTATATAATAAAAAGTGAGTTGAATTTCAAAATTAACCCACTAAATTCTATATTTTCAAATCAAAATTAAATTCAAAGATTTTATTCATCAAAGAAATCATCAAAGAAATCATCATCATCGTCATCATCAAGACTTAAATTAACTTCCTTCTTTGGTTGTTGTTTAACTTCAGGTATCGGAATATCAACAACCTCTTTAACTGGAGAAACATCCTTAACAGGTTTAGGTTCCACAGGTTTCATAGCCTCTAACTTCTGTTGTTGTTTCTGTTTATTCATTGCCTCTTCTTTCTCAAGCTCTGCAATCTTAGCATCTATCTTCTTAACAAGTTCATCAACATCAAATGAAGGTTTCTTAGGCCCTGCATTACTTTCCATATTAGGATTCATAAAAGGAGGCATTGGATTATTATTAGTTTGATTATTTGGTCTAGACATACCAGTAGGATTAGGCATTCCTCCCATAGGATTATTATTAGAACCTGCCCCTATACCAAATAAATTAGGAGGTACAAATCCAGGAGGAGTATTTCCACCTTCTCCATTTGGATTAGAACTATTCATCATCTCTAACAACTTTTCTTTCTTCTTCTCTTTAACAAATGTCTTTATATCAAAAGTATGAACCTCTTGTTTCTCTCGATCAGGATAACCAGCTTTTGGATACTCTCTACCCCAATCAAGTTTAAAATCAGGTGTAAACTTAGTCTTAAATGGTTGCATTCTCATTCTTAAAATAATAACCTCAAACTGTTTCATTCTCTGTAAATCAGATACTGTAACAAGAGGAGTTGAAGCAGTCTTATCATCATCTTTAGATTTAACCTCACCACACATCTTAGATATTTCTTCTAAGGCCGCAAGCTCTGCAGAAATTAAGTAAATAATATTACCACAGTTACCTCTAATAGTTTCTGCATTCTCTTTACCATAAACTTGATTTAACTGTGCATAGTTTTGGATAATCATTGTAAATCTAATATGACGAGAACGAGCAGCCGTAATCATAGTAGTAACGTCTTTAAGTGGAGGCATATTAGCAAACTCATCTAGTAAGAAATTAGTTCTAACAGGAAGTTCTCCACCATTTTCTTGAGCAACACCTATTAATGTTTCATAACATTGTTTCAATAGTATTGTAACAAGTGAATGATATGTTTTCTTTTCATCTTGAACAACTATAAATAAAGCAGTCTTACGTCTACCAATATCAGCAAGTTCTATATCACTATGACTAAGCATTTCTGATAAGTTTTCACGAGATGCAAATAACTTAATCTTTTGTCTAAATACTGACAAGATTGATCCCTTTGTATCTGTAGGAGCATTAATAGTGCTAGAAGCATTAATTACAGATGCACTAGCAGGATCTTTAAATGAGAAGTATTCTTTAATATAAGTAGAACCACCAAACTTCTCTTCTCCAACCGTAGTCATTAAACTAATACTATTAATATTTATCTCTTCTTCTTTAGCATCTTCAAAAAGACCTAAAGCAACACCAGAAAAGTAATCAGCTGACGTCTTTTCCCAGAAAGGATCACTATTATTACTAGAATCATCATAAAGAATGTTTAACGCAAGGTCATCAAGTAACTCAATCGCTTTATCTTGATTACCACTTTTATACATTCTATAAGGAAGTGATAAAGGATTCCAACTACTACCATTTTGCGGATCACGGAAGTTAAGAATCTGTACATCATACCCTTTATCACGAAGCATATTAGCAGTCGCTTCATAAATCTCACCCTTAGGGTCAGTAATAATCATAGATTCTCCTGCTTTAGCAAGCAACTTAACAGTAGGCTTAATAACAGTTTGCGTTTTACCTGAACCAGTAGAACCAATAACTAAAGTATGATACTCACCATTATCAACCCAAGCTTCTTTTTCACTTAAAAGTAAAGGAACACCAGCTGCATTACTAACTTCCTGTTGTGGAGTAACCATAACAATATCTTCTTCTGCTTTCATTTCTTTATCTTTAGCCCACCTAGAATATCCTTTATCTTTTTTCTCACTAGTAAAACCAAATCCCTTTTCCATTTCAAAGAAATATGATTTAACACTTACAAGCATACCAACTAATGCTACAAAGTAAATAAGTAAAGTCATCCATAAAAACTTAGGAGTAAAAGCAGGAAACGGATTAAGACCACTAAAATACCCCTCAGTTGCAAAAGAATGTAAATTAACAACACCTATCGCTACTATATAAAGTAAAAAGATTGCAAAAACTATAAAAATCATAACATCGTCTTTATCAGCTCTAAACTTTAACTTCATAATATTATTCCTCCCTTTAATTTCATTTAATATTAAATGTCTAAGGTTTAAAATCTACGCTTATTATACCAGTATTTTCTCATTTTGAAAAGAACATAAGAAATAAAATAAATTTAATTTCGCCCTTGTAGTTGCCTCCAAGGATTCCTATTTCATAGATAGAGTAACCTCTATTCTCCATAGGCTTAAATTCCGATGGTCGCCACC
>CALVUY010000044.1 GCA_944363705.1 uncultured Bacilli bacterium
ACTCCTTCCATTATTACACTCAAAAAAGAATAGAATTATCCTCTATTCTTTTAAGTCATAATGAAAGAAAGTAACTAGATTACTACTAAAATGCCCCCCCCCAAGTAACATATTGTAAACATATTTTTCTCATATTTTTACCTTCTTTCTCTATCTTCTTAACTTAATATTACCACATAGTAAAGATATAAGTAAAGCATTAATTTCTTCTATTTTTACTAATTAACTCTAAAGGAACTGTCAACTGTTTAATTCTTTCTATTATTCTTTTAGCTTTTACTTTCTCAGTACCACTATTAGTAATACTTAAAGAAGCTTCTAACTCGCTTAAAGTTAAATTAGATGTAAAGAATGTAGGTAATTCTTCTTCCATACGATACTGTAGTATTGGTCCTAATACTTCATCTCTACTCCATGATGTAGTATTCTCTGCTCCTATATCATCTAATAATAAAAGTGGCACTGTCTTAATAAAGTCAAACTTCTCTTCATAGTCACTACCAAAAGATGATTTTAAACTTCTTAATAGTTCTGGATAATATACTAAAGCTGAAGATATATTTTTCTTAGCAAGTTCATTAAAAAGTGCTGCTACTAAATAGGTTTTACCACTTCCAAAAGAACCACTTAAGTATAGTCCTTTACCTTTTTTATCTTTTAGGTAACTATCCATAAACTCTTTAAAGTATTTAAAGATAGGTAAGCGTTTATTATCATCTCTATATGCTTTAGAAAAAGATGCTTCACTTATTTCCTTAGGTAAATCAAAACAAGTAATATTCTTTTTATAAGCATAAGAATTTTCTTCTTTAATAAGTTTATTACAAGGTATATAACTAAAGTTTAAGCCATTATTATCTTTTAAAGCAGTATATACATGTCCTTTTAAAGTATTAGGACAATTTTTAAGTCCAGGACAGTCCTTACATACTTTCTTTTCTTTAACAGCATCTTCTATACTTGCAGTATAATTAATTAAAACATCACTACTTACATCAAGATTATCTACATAATCTTTAAAATCTTTATTTCCTAAAGCTTCCCCATAATAACTCTTTAATTTAGTAATATCACTTTTTTTAATTAATGTATTTATTTTTCTCATAACTTCACATCCTAACTAAGAGTTTTTGTATCTATATCTTCTAAAGACTTCTCATAATCATATATTGCATTGGCAATCACATAAAGTGTCGCTCCTTCTTTATTAGCAACATCCTCCATACCATTTTTAGTAAATCTTCTCATTACTAAGCTTGCCGCTTTCATTAACAAGTTATAATGTCCATTTTCATCCATTCTTTCTGACATTTCTTCATCTGTTAAAAAATAATATTTATTACTAAAAATCCAACCTGTTAAGTGATATAAACTATAATTTAAATTATGAAATATACCAGGTGTAAAGAATGTCTTATCATCTATATTAGTAGCATAATTAGCAAGAACTAAAAGATAACTATCAACTACTTCATCATACTCTAACACTTCATCTTTATCAAAACCTAATATTTTTCTTGCTCTCTCATCAATATTTTCCATACTATACTTCATAAGTTTCACTTCCCCTACTTCCATTCTATCATTATTTTTAGATTTTTAACATCTTTTTTACTATTTCATAAACTATTACAGGTGATGTTTATGCGTTTTAAAGGAAATAAACATAGTCCTTTCTGTAGATGTAATTTTTGCAAACAAAAAAGAAGAACCAGTCTCTTCTATTTAGGAAGTCTTCTTGCCCTTGCTGTCATTATCTGTTATCAAGCAGTACTTCTTTTATTTTTAGTTACAAGAATACATGCTTTGTTATTATTGATAGAACTAGTGCTTTTCATAGTTCTTCTTATCTTTCTCATTTTTTAAGATAAACTCACTAGTTAGTTTTAATCTATCAAAAAACTTAGTTAATTCTAAACACTTATTCAAACTAGAAGGATAGATATCTATTTTATCTGGTATAGTTATATTTATAAGAAAATAAAGATACTCTTCTTCTTTATATTGATATCTATGTTGATAAAGTCTAAAATTACTTATCATATCAGTATCTTCATAATTTTTCTTAAAAAATCTAATAAAATCTTTACATGGTCTATCAATATGAGCTTTCTCTAAACTTATAAAATAATCTTTATCTGATGATATAAAATGACTTAATTCACATTTACCATGAGCATAAACATATCTTTCTCTTCTTTTTTCTTTCATTATTTTATACCAAGAATCTACTAGATGTCTAGAATAGTTTAAGGCACTATATATAATTGATACATTTCTTATAAAGAGATATTCAGATGGTGCCATATATACTTTATTTTCTATTATATCTTGCATAGTAAAGTAATACTCTTCTAAGTAGTTTATTCTATTATTAAAAGAGTCATATTCTTCTTTTAATTTATCTTTATCTATCTCTTTATATATAGTAGTTTTATTTTGTAAATCTGATAGGGCATAAACTAAGTGTTTAGCAAGTTCATCATTATCTAATTCTCTTTTATCTAGATAGTTAAAGTATAATTCTCTATCAGTTATTTCAAAGGGTTTTAGATAGTTATTAACATTATGATCATCTAAGTACTTATATATTTTATCTATATCATATTTCTTTTTTCTTTTAATTAAAATTCTATCGTCATCATAATCTATTACTTTAATATCTTTTAAGTAAGTATATTTATTTATCACTAACTTCTACCATCGTAGGAATAATTAATTTAGCACCTACTTTTAAGTTATCTAAGTCATTATATTCTGAAAGTGCTTCTCTATTAGTATTATATTTATTCATAACTTCTTCTAGATTATCATCTTCTCTTAAAATATAAACTGAATAAGTAGAGTATGTCTCATCTGTATTAGCGAATGCAGAAAAGATTGAATCCATTACTTGTTTATTATTAGTATCTTCTTTCATAGTAGGCTCTACTTCTATCGTTTCCTCCATCATAACAGGTTCTTCTTTAACATCAATGTTTTCTAAGCTTGGTAATTCTTCTACTTCTTCAAAACTAGGAAGTTCTTCTTTAGTACTTTCTTCTGTAGATAACACTTCTATCTCTTCTCTTGTACTATTATCTTCCTCAACACTAGCATCTCTTACATCACTGTTATCATCTTCTTTAGTTTCTATAACTTCTTCTTCACTTTCCTCTTCTACTTCTATTTTCTCTAACCCTTCAATTATAAGTTCTACATTTATTTGTAAAGCCTCTTCATTAACTATCGCATAAGTAAAGTTATTTATATCTACACCTCTTGTTTCTTCTTCTAAAGAAGTAGTAAGCATAATTTCAACTGGTACTTTATAATTAAAGTCTTCTTCTATAGTACTAGCTTCTGTCATTTTATAAGTACCGGATATTATCAAGTTACCTTCTATTTCACTATCATTAATAAAGGATAAATCAGGTTCTAATGAAATACTACTAATTTCCCCCACCATAGTTTTAAAAGCTATCTCTTTTTCTAAAGTTACTATTTGTTTCATTTTTATCTCCTTTCCTTAGTTCTAATATATGATAATATAAAAAGATTATTACTAAATTTAAAAAGTAATAATCTCATATAATTTCCCAATAACCAGATTTTGTTGAACCTTTTCTTTTTATCTTTTTTTCTTCTAGTAATAATTTAATCTGTCTAGCAATGGTTGAACGACTAACACCTATATTTTTTGCAAGTTCATCTTGAGTAATATTCCTATCTTGCTTCATTAAATTTATAATCTTAATTTGAATATTAGTCATATTATTATCATTAAACATACTTAACTTATTAATTTCTCTTTCTGGATAATCAAATTTAAAATTAACTCTAATAAAATTAGGGTAAAATTGATATACATCTTTATCATATGCTCTAAGAATTCTAATAATGCCAGTACCTAACTGTTCCACTAAATCTAAATCTTTAAACACTCTCATAAGTTCTGGATATCTAGGAGCAGAAAAGCCATTAAGAAAATCTTCTTCCGTAAAATTTCTTGGCAAGCCTCCTGTTGAAGAAATAGAAATATGATCACTAAAAATTTCAAACTTTGGAGGATATTCTCTTTCCCACGCATTATGGACTAGAGCATTAGTAATCGCTTCTTTTACAGCAATAGAATCAAACAACTTGACCTCTTTACGATCTTCATATGTTATTTTAGTAAATGTTTTATTAACTTGATTGAACTTATTAATAATATTTTTAGCACTTTTTATAAGACAACAATAACCATATTCTTCACTTTCTATCAAATCATATGAATCTGTAGTAGAATATGTCGCCACCTTTATAGATATTTCATTATTATCTGCTAATAGATATGCTAAATAATTAAATCTACCATCTTCTGTTTTTAGGTTAAGTTGTTCTAAAAAATTATTATTAATTGGATAGCCCATTTCTTCATAGTAAATTTTAAGTTGTGAAAAAGTTAATTTTTGTTTTGGAGAAACTATTCTTTTTAAAGATGGTTTAAGTTTAACAGCCAACATATCATCTATTTCATTTTGATGCATATGTTCAACCGAACTTCCTATTCTAATAAAACATCCTTCATAAGTCATACCCTTACTTTTTAAATAATATGGCTTTTCATTACCGCTAGCAACAGTAATATGAATAACCTCTTTATCATCAAACATCTCTACATCTATATCAAATAAACCTATTGTAGTTGGTGATATATTATTTTTTATTCTGTCCTTTATTATATTTTGAAGTGAATCAATATTTGCATTTATACCTATAACTTTGCCACTATCGCTTATTCCTATATAAATATTTCCACCATTCTTATTTAAAAATGCAATTACTTCTTCTTCCAATTTATCTGTAACTACTTCTTTCAATTCTGTTCTAGAATCTTCCTTAAACATCAATTTTATTCCTCCTCTCATATATAATTATTATATACTATTTTTTAAATAAAAACATAAAAATAATATAATTGACACAAGAAATGACACAAGAAATGATACAAGAAATGATACAAGAAAAAAATTATTACTATATTTTCTTAGCAAAAGTAATAATCTTTTCTTCTTCTCTATTAGGAAATAATTCTAAGACACTATTAATTGAAAAAGCTGGTTCAGTATCATAATAATTTCTTTTCTCTAAGATATTTAATATGGTTAATAGATAATTATCGGCTTTTCTATTAATACTATAATAATCACTAAACTCTTTCTTTAAATAACTTATAGAATGTAAAATGTAAGGATTACCTAAAAGATAATGATAGTTAGTTTCTCTTAATAGTAAATCATCTAATTCTAATAAATCTAAATAATCTATATAAGTAAAGACAAATTCTCTTTTTAAGTATTCACTTTCTATATATGACCTTGCTCTTTTCTCTATATCAGTATCACTTAATTCTTTTAATTCATTTAATCTATCTCTAGCATATCTATCATTATAGATTGTAGATACTTCTAAGGTTGTGTTTAAAAAGTCTTCATTTACAAGGAAAAAGTTAGGTTCACTTACAAGTAGAGCATGTATTCCTTTAATAGTAGCATTATAATCATTAGTTTTTAAAACTTCTAATCTATTATCATCTGTCATATCTGCTTTTATATTTAAAGCATAACGTCTATTTTCTATAGATAAATCTCTTAGTTGCATATTTCCTCACTAACAAATAATTTTTTATATAATTCTTTATAATTAGACACATAAATAAATTCTAGCTTACTTCTTATCTCTTTAGGTACATCTTTAACATCCTCTTTATTTTTTAAAGGTAGGTAAATAGTTTTAACTCCTTCTCTATATGCTCCTAATACTTTTTCTTTAACACCACCTATTTTTAAAATATCTCCTTGTAGTGTTATTTCCCCTGTCATCGCTATCTTAGTAGATATCTTAATATTAGTAAAAGCACTAATTAAAGCGGTAGTTAATGCAATACCTGCACTTGGTCCTTCTTTAGGTATTGCACCCTCAGGTACATGAATATGTATATCATCATCAAAAATAGATTTAGATAGATTAAACTTCTTAGCATTAGATTTTATATAACTTAAAGCAATCTTAGCAGACTCTTGCATTACATCCCCTAGAGAGCCTGTTAAAACTAAATTAGAACTTCCTTTATAATGATTTACTTCTATAGGTAGTATATCTCCTCCATACTCTGTATAAGCAAGGCCATTAACTACTCCTTTTAGTTTAGTCTCTTTATTTTCTCTATTTGTATAAATCCTTCTATCTAAGTATTCTTCTAAGTCTTTACTGGTAATCTCATAAAATACTGGTTCATTAAGAGTTAAGACTTTTTTAACTATTTTTCTAAGTATCTTAGATATTAATCTCTCTAAATTTCTAACACCTGCTTCTTTTGTATAATAATTAATTATATCAAGTATTGCTTTATCACTAAAATTAACTTGTAGTGAGGTTAATCCATGTTCATCTAAAGCTTTAGGTATTAAATAGTTTTTAGCGATAGATAATTTCTCATATTCAGTATATGAATCTAAGTAAATAATTTCTAATCTATCTCTAAGTTCAGGTGCAATTTGGTCTTCATAGTTAGCAGTGGCAATAAATAGGACATTAGATAAGTCATATTCTTCTTCTAAATAATGATCATAAAAAGTACTATTCTGTTCTTTATCTAAGACTTCTAATAGACTACTAGCAGGATCTCCTCTATAGTTTTTTGTCATTTTATCTATTTCATCTATAATAAAGACAGGATTAGAACTACCACACTTTCTAATACCACTAATTATTCTACCAGGTAAAGCCCCTACATAAGTTCTTCTATGACCCACAATCTCTGCTTCATCATTAACACCACCAACAGAAACACTAATAAGACGTCTATTAAGAGCTTTTGCAATTGTTTTAGCAAGAGATGTCTTACCTACTCCAGGAGGTCCTATTAAACATAAAATAGGACTCTTTTCTTTAGGAGAATTCTGTTTAACAGCAATATACTCTACAATTCTCTCCTTTACTTTAGAAAGACCATAATGACTATTATTTAAAGTATTTTCTATTTCTTTAATATCTGTAACATCACGAGTCTTATAATCCCAAGGTAAGCTTAACATTAAATCAAGATATTCTCTTAATATAGAAGCTTCAGGTACATTTTCATTTATAGATTTATAGTGTTCTATTTCTTCTTTTATTTTATTTTTTACTTTATTAGAGCATTTAAGTTTCTTTAATTTCTTATTAAAATTATCTATAGTTAAACTCTTACTACTAACAGTACCTAATTCATTAGATATTATTTTTAACTTCTCAGATAAATAATATTTTCTTTGATCATCATCTATCTTCTTATGAACTTTTACTTCTATTTCTTTTTCTAACTTAGCAAGTGTTATTTCTTCTTTTAATTGACTAACAAGACTCATCGCTCTTTTAATAGGATTAAGTTCATATAAGTACTCTTTCTTAACATCAGGAGATAAATTAAGAAAAGATACTATAAAATCAGTTAATTTATCTAAATTTTTAATAGAAGATATCTCCCCTAACATAGCATTACTAACACTAGATATCTCTCTTACATATTTCTCGTAATTACGATATAACATATTTAAGTATTTATCTTCCTCTAAAGAATTAGTAGTAGTATTCTCTATTTCTTTATAATTAGCATAGTATATACCATTTTCTTCTTCATAAGAAGATATCTCTATTCTTTTTAAACCTATAAAGATATAACGCATTTTTGAGTTTGGAATATTTAACTTTAAAGTTAGAGTTGCTAAAAGACCTATTTTAGGAAATTCTGTAACATCATCAGTACTGATATTATCGATAGAGTGGATTATAACAAGTTCCTTGCTATCTGTCTTATCTACAGCATCAATAAGTCCTTGTTCATAAAAATCTACAGTCTCTCCACGATATTCCATTCCTGGAAAAATTATTGCATTATTAATAATTAAAATAGGTAACTTCGCCATTTATATTCCTCCCCAAAGAACTAATATTTATTATATCGAAATTTTAAAATTTGACAATAGAAAAGAACAAGTTTTTTTCTTGTTCTTTAGAAATATAATATTTGTTTTTATTAAGGTTCAATTGCAACTACTTTACAAGTTGTACTACCTTCAAGAGTTAAATTACCATCAACAGCAGGTGTTTGGAATGTACTATCCTCTGCACCTTCAATAACGTCAGCTCTTTCTACATCATTTTCACCAATAAGGCCAAAACCATTGTCTTCAGAATCTCTCATTTGCATGTAATAATCATATTGAGTTTCACCAGTTCCAGAATTATAGATAACTATATAACTATCTGTTGCTACAAAATCATTGTCAAAAGAACTTTGTGTACTTCCACTTTCTAATGCTATACCACTAGTTTGTACAACTAAACATTCTCCAGTACCAACAGATGCACTGTATTCTCCATTGATAAAGCTAAGACGAGCTGCATTTGCATATTGTTGTGCTGTTGTTATAAATGTATCCTTTCTAGCATTTCTGATGTAACCAGACATTGCTGTAATAGCTAGTGTCATTAAAATAGCTAAAATTATGATTACAGCAAGTAACTCAATTAAAGTAAATCCATTCTTATTAAATTTTCTTTTCATTTTAAATAACCTCCATATCTTTCTTTTAAATCATAGCAAATTTTTTTCTAACTGTCAATAATATTTGAAATAGTATATCCGTTTAAAGTAGAGCCCTTTACAGGTGTTGTGATTACTAACTCATCTCCACTTTCTACATTGTTTCTTGCATTTTCTTTATTTAAATCGTCTCTTGAAGTTAAAGGTAAGCCCCTAGTATCCCCATCAAAATTTTCAGTGATTGTAGCATAATATTCATAACTACTTCCATTTCTTGCTATAACTACATATGAGTTGGACAAATCATATGAACCTCCTTCAGGGCCTTCGTTAAAATCTGTTAAATCAAGTGAAGCTAATAATATTACAATACAGTTTCCTGATGTAGGTAGTTCAATACTAGCATTACTTCTAACTTCATATTCTGCTAAAGTAATCATTCTCTTAGCATCTTCTACATAAGTATCTCTTTTATTCTTGTCAATTGTACTCATAACATTGGGAACTGCCACAAGCATTAGAAGTGCAAGTATAGCTATTGTAGCAAGTAACTCAATTAGCGTAAATCCTTTTTTATTCATTACATCACTTACCTTTCTTTATTACATTATAGCATTATTTCATCTTAAGATAAAATATTTTTTAAGTTTTCCTTTTCTAAAAATGAAGTCTCTGTCAAATTACTGCCAAAAAGTGAATCATATCTAAAGATTGCAAAACCACTATAATTAGATAGTTCTCTACTTAGCATTACTTCTCTAGAAATAATATTATTATACTCTACCCATTCATTAACCCCTTCTTTAGCAAATTCGTCTATATTACCAGTTTTATAGAAAGCTAAAGCTGGTATTAATTCTATATTGTTAGTAATTAAGTTATTCCAAGACTTAACAGTATCTTCAAAGGGTTTAGTACTATTTAAAAAGCCATAATATACTTGAGGCATTATATAATCAAGGTATCCTTCTTCAGTACAAAAAAGTCTTGTATCTACATAATTACTATTATAGTTATTATCGATATTACCATCAGGAGAGATACCAAAAACAAGCGATTTATCATAAGACTTTATAAGTTTATATGTTTTTCTAATCAAAGAACTAATAGTATTTAATCTAAATTCTTTTAATGTTAAACTATTATTATCTTTATAAGCTTTTTCATAATCAGTACTATCTATATCATTACTCTTAGGATAAAAGTAATCATCAAAGTGGATTCCATCTACATCATAATTTTTAATTATCTCTTCTATTCCCTCAAGAATTAAGGATTCTACTTCACTACTAGCAGGATTATAGTAAATACCTACATTATCTATTATTTTAACTGAAGATGTATCTAATAGTTTATAAGCAGGATTATCTTTACTTATTATACTAGTATCAGTATCGTTACTAATTCTATAAGGATTAATCCAAGCATGAAGTTCTAAATCTTTTTGATGAGCCTTTTTAATAAAGTATTTTAATATATCAAATGGTAGTTCATCTCCTTCAGTATTAACTACACTTCTACTACTAGGAAATATAGATGATTTATAGATAGCATCACTAAAACTTCTTACTTGTAATATTATCATATTAAAGCCAAAATCTTTAGCGGTATCTAGCATATTATCTATAGTATTTTTCATATCAGTAGTACTCTTAGCTCTTAGGTTATTACCAAGTTCAATATAAGAGATAAACACCGCTCTTTTCTCAAGTATTTCTTTAGGACTATTTTCTTCTTTTAAAGTATCTTTAGGTACAAAGATATAGATTATAACTAATAAAAAAATGATAAGTAGTAAATAGTATTCTTTTTTCATACTCTTATCATATTATTAAAGATATAAATATATTGTCTAATTAAGAGATACAATCACTATTTTTTATAATAAATAGTTGATTATCTTTATAGAAGGCATAAAACACATCATCAAGCTTTACTTTTTTACTTTCTAGTAATTCATTAAGCCATTTTTCTTTTCTTCTTATTCTCTTTAATGTCATTTGTTGCACTTTACCATCAAGTATTAAAGGTAATGGATAAGGTCCACTATTATTAGCATCTTTAGTAAAGACTGATAATTTACCACTAGTTTCTAAAATTGCATATTCTACTTCTTCTATACTTTTAACATCTTTAGCACGTAACTGAGTAAGTAAATCTTCTAGGTTATATCTTTGTTTAATCATTTCTTTAAAGTTTACTTTACCATTATCTATGATAACAGAAGCATCTCCATCTAAAAGGCTTCTAACTTTATCACTTTTTAAAGATATTTTTGCAATAAGTATTTGTAATATTACTAAAACTACTATAGGTAAAAGCATTAAAAAGACATTAGTATTATATTTTTCAATGCTAATCGCTGCAAGTTCTGCAATTAGTATTGATACTATTAAATCTATTATACCAAGTTCTCCTACTTCTCTTTTACCCATAAAGCGATAAAAGAGAACAATTGCAAAATAAAAGAAAAGAGTTTTTAAAAGTATTAATAAGTAATCCATATAATCTCACCTACTAATAATATTTACAAAACTCTTTTATTTTATACCTTTAGTTTCTAAAAGTTCCATAATTTCTTCATGAATTTCATCTATAGTTTTCTCTTTATCTTCATCAATACAATCTATTATATCCCAGTTATAAAGTCCTGCAAGTTCAAGATATGACTCTAAGACTCTTTCTTGCTTAGAATCTTCGTTAGTTAACTCAAAAGATAATTGATTATTATATTTATATGGCATATTAAGAAGAATTGTATAGTCTGGCTTAGGTAATTTTAAAAGCCAGTACTCTAATTTATCTATCCATTGATACATATAAAATCTATCTTCACTATCATTATACTTACTACCTTGATTTGCCATATTGGAACTGGTGTAACGATTAATTACCACGATGTAATCATTATTTAAATATTCTTCTATTTTTTTAATATTATATTTTCTATCTGCAGCGGTATATAAACAGACAAGTTCTGGGTCTAAGGAATCTATTCCTTCATTAAAATAATTATTGTTACTTAAAAGACAATCTTTAAAAATTTTACCAGTAGGTGTATCATACATAGGAAAAGAAAATTCTATAGACTTTATTCCCATTTTATTTAAAGATTCTACTAATAATTTACTTTGAGTTTCTTTTCCACTACCTTCTATCCCTTCAATAACAATAATTTTGCCCATAACCAACTCTCCTATATTTCTATATTATTATGTTCATCAAACGGTACTAACAAACATTTACGACTTGCTAAAAAGTCACACATATGGACAAAGTTTTGATACTTAGTATGAGGTTTCTCTAATACTTCATTACCATTATAATCAACGGTATAGTCTCCCATATGCGTTTTAATAGCATCACTTATAAAAGTTGCATCCTCTTTAGTTAGTCCTACTTTCTCATAATTATCCATAACTACATTAGAAGCAATTAAAGGATGATCAAAACGAGTATATCTCTCTTCTACAAGACCCTTTTTAAACCCATCATGTAATAAAAGTGCCATAAGAATTAAATCTTTCTCATGAGAAGTATACTTTTTACTAATAGACAAATCACTTAATAATTCATAACCTATTCTAACAGCAGCTTTAGTATGACGAAGAAGCCCTCCTTCACCCAAAGCATATTTAGGATGATATTTGCCAGTAGAAGATGCTGCTTCTTTAAAGAAATAATCTGGTAATAATTCTATTAACTCACCAAGACTTTTTCTTAAAGATT
>CALVUY010000045.1 GCA_944363705.1 uncultured Bacilli bacterium
ACAGAAGCAGCACCTTTGTGTCCACCACCTCCATGAAGTACAGCAACTTCATTAACATCAAAATCTTTATCTATAGATCTATATGACTTTTGTCCAAATTGTCCTTTGTTCATAGCCATTACTATAAAGTACTTTATATTTTCTTTATTGCCATTATTTTGGATATATTCTGCTAATTCATTTCTATACTCATAATCAGCAAAAACTGCACCAAATTTATTATCATTATCATCTAAAAAATATTCAGCATTTGTCATGATTTCTTTTAATAGTTCATTATATTTATTCTTTTTATCTTGAATTAAAGATAACTCCTCTTTACTAAATTCAAATGCTTTAGGATTATCTAATAATTTCAATTGCATTGTAGATATGTATTTTTCAATTCCTAATGCATTAAATAGAATTGCTAAATCATGAGCTTTCTTTCCAATAGTACCTGCTTTTTTCCATTCCCATGTATCTTCAAGTCTAGTAAGCTCTACAAATTCTTTTATAGCATTAGTCGAATCTATAAAATTATTGTGAACTAAATATTCATAAAATAATTGTGTACCACATTTTTTCCCATGTTCATCTTCTTCAACAATTGTAGTGAAATCAAATATATTCATCTCATCATCAATAGCTCGTTTATGATGGTCAAATATATGCACCTTGTTTCTTAGTTTGGAGTTACTTACCAAAGTTAAAGAAGGGGGATATAATGCTAAATCTGTAACATATATTCTTTCATATTTTTCAAAAGTATTTGAATCTATATATTTTCTAAAAACTTGTTCTAACTTTTCTATATTTGGAACAAGAATATAATCAATATCTTGAAAAGCTAATTTTCCTAATACTATACAGCCAAGGCCATCAATATCACTCTCATGACTAAATATTATATTTTTATTCATACCAAAACCTCATCTCATGTTTTAATTATATCATTTATTTTTATTAATTAATATATATCTATATCCTCTTTCCGTAGAATTAGTACATACATTATTATTTATATTTTTAAATGAAACTGTTAACTGAGGAGTTAGCAGTTTTTATATATTACTAAGTTTATCTTTAATATATCCGTCTAATAGCTCAGAATCTTTAAATAACCATTTAAAATCAGTATGTTCATCACTTAATTTAATATTTATATTATTTTTATCAACATTAATAACGAAATCTATTTCTATATTATGAATTATGGTATCTTTCTCCTCTTTTATTTCATCTATATAATTTGTAATTATAGGATTAAAATCTTCAGTATAACTTATTTCTTCTTTTAATTTGTTTCATCAGTTTCTAAATGACTGCTAGGAAATTCCCAAGTACCTCTTTTTGATTCACTTAAAATTATATTCTTTCTTTAGCTCTTCTAATATCTCATAGACAACAGGACAGATGCTAGCATTATCAATAATACTATACATACTATATAATCTATCTTCTTTATCAGTAAATGGATAATCTTTACAAGACTTTGGTAAGCACTTTTTCACTTTACAATTATTATTGTTTAAAAACTGACATCCTTTAGTCTTAAATATATATTTATCCTCATCTTCTTCTAAATATTTCTTTTTAAATTTCTCTTTATCAATATGTAAAGTCTTAGTAATCTAATTCATCTTCTGTAATAACTGTTCCTAATTCTCTACAACAATTCCTACATTTTTTACAGTCATATATTTTAAAGTATTTATTATGTAGTTCTTTAAATTGTTTATCTAGCTCATCTTCGTCAGCATTTATTTTTAAAAATTGTCTAAACCTTAAATTCTCATCTTCTTTTAATTTTCCTAGTCTTTTTACATCTTTTACTTCAATCATAACTAATCCTTCTTTACAACCTTGTAATTAAATTGTTAAAATCATTCCAGCCAATTATACCATCTTTTTGTAGTCTTCCTATTACTATGCCAGTATTAACATTATTTTCTTTGGCAAAGTCTTTTATTTGTTTTTCTGTATATCTATTATTTGTTATAAAATTATTATATTCAGTATCTTTTATTAAAATATTCTTGGCATAATTGTCTGCTTCTAGTTCTATTTCTGTTTTATCTATATTATCATCATCTATAAATATTTCTTTTTTACTGTGTTTTATAAGGTGAGCGATTTCGTGAAATAAAGTAAACCATAATATATCATCTCTTTTCCCTCTATCACTAATCATTATAATAGCTTTATCACAACTGATTTTATAAGAGACACCATTAATATAAGTATGAGGTAGATGAGGCTCATAAACTAGAGAAACACCACAGTCTCTAAGAATTTCTTTTATGTTATGTAAGTTTTCTAAAAATGGTGTGTTAGCTAGTAATCTTATTTCTTTTACTTTTTCTTTTAATAGTTCAATATTAAATTTAGGATATTTATCTTTATTAGATTCTATTTCTCCATATCTTAGAAAACAGTATAGTGACTCTAAAGAAAAGTTTTCATTATCTTTTTTTCTAAAAGCTAATTTCTTTTTTAGTTCTGTATCAAATGACAATGAGGCTACCCCAAAGAATTTTCTTAGATTTATAACTTTTTCAATAGGATCCTTTGTTTTTTCTATATAATCCCAATTTCTTTTTGACATTTCTAAGTATGGGATGTTTGTTAAATATTTTTCATCTTCTATTATAGAGTCCATATCCTTTTTTCTTTCTAATGATTCTCGATAATCACTTTCTAGGTTATTCCAAAAACTTGCTCTTATATTAAAGACATATTCTAATTTTAATGCTGTAGCTGGTGTTATAGGGGCTTTACCTTTAATTATTTCATTAATTGTTTTTTTTGTTATACCTGTTTTATTAGCAAGGTCTAATTGTGTCATACAATTTGTTTCTAATAATTCTAAAAGTGTTTCTCCTGGTGCTATTACATATTCTTCAAACTTTTTTAGATTACTCATAATGCTTATTCACCTCCAAAATCTCTATATCTTTTATATTTCTTAAATCTTCTATTACTATATTATTATCTTTATTTTTAAATATTAGTCTGTATTGATTTGTTATATTAATTGCAAAATTATCTTTTAAGTCTCCTTTTAGTTTATGCCTTCTATATGGTAAGCAAGTAGGTACATCATTTAAATTATCAAAAGCTTTAAGTTCTTTTATTCTTAATGGCAATTTCTTTGCAACTTCTACACCATATTTTTTGACTAATTCTTTATTATATTTAGGATTTTCACATAATTTTTGTAGTTTATTTGTCTTGTATGTTAATTGCACTAGAACCTCCCTTTGTTTTGATTAACCCATTTGGTTAATTTAATTATATATAATTTGAACAAGTGTGTCAATAAATAATTAACGAAATAGGTTAATTAAATTAATAATTATTAGATATTGTTTTTGCTTTTTAGTATAACATAAATTGAAAAAATCAGAATAATTAATTTACTCTGATTACAAATATTCATCTAATTTATCTGTCTTATAAAGTTCAATTTTAAATTTAAGCTTTTCTAGAGCATCGGTCATAGTTTTAATCTTTTCTTCAAGCTTTTTTTGTTCTTCTTCTAATAATTGCTGACGTTCTAGTTTAGTATTTTCTCCTTCATCATATAAATCAACATATTTCTTTAATACTTCTATAGAAATACCAGCACTACGCATACATTTAATAAATTCTATTCTTTTTAAATCTTCTTCACTATAATCTCTTATACCACTACTGTTTTTCTTAACTGGTCCTACTAGCCCTACTTTCTCATAATACCTTAGTGTATCATTAGTCATATCAAATTTTTCTGCTACTTCTTTTATTGTCATTATATTACTTCCCTTCGTAGTTATATTATCACTTAGAGTCTAGTCTAAGTCAATATTTATTTTTGACATAATAACATTGTTATTTCTATATAATAATATTGATAATGAGGTGATTATTTTGAATAAGAAAAGAATTTTGGTACTTGCTATAACTGGTATTCTTATTGTTTTAGGAGGGATAACATTATTTATAAATCATAATTTAGAAAGTAAAGACGAGAAAACTAAAACAATGGTCTCTACTGTGATGAGTGTTGATGATAGTACTTTTACTATTCAGGATAGTAATAATATTATTTATACATTTGGAATTGTTGGTAATAATTTATCTGTTGGTGATGTTATTGAACTTGAATATAATGGTTCTTTAAATAAAAATAAAGCTTTACAAGACAATAAAGTTTTGGGATATAAGACTATTAAGGTTAGTAATGATGAAGAAGGTGTACCTAGCGAGTGGCAGGATAATGGTATTTTTAAGGATTTTTATATCTTTGCTGCTAAGAAGTTAAAAACTATGTCACTTAATGAAAAAATAGCTCAGTTACTACTTGTAAGATATCCTGATACTAATCCTGTTGAAACGTTAGAGAAATATCAATTTGGAGGTTATGTTTTTTTTGAAAAAGATTTTAGAGATAAAACTAAACCAGAAGCAAAGGAAATGATTAATAATTTACAAAATGTATCTAAAGTTCCTATATTAACGGCAGTTGATGAAGAAGGGGGAACTGTTGTAAGAGTAAGTAGTAATCCAAACCTTGCTAGTAGTAAATTTGAATCACCAAGAGATTTGTATTTAAGTGGTGGTTTTGAGAAAATAAGACAAGATACTATTAATAAAAGTTTATTGTTATCAGAACTAGGGCTTAATTTAAATCTAGCACCTGTTGTAGATGTATCTACTAATTCAGGTGACTATATGTATAAAAGAACTTTAGGAGAAAATACAGAGTTAACTAGTACTTATGCTAAAACAGTTATTAGTGCTAGTAAAGGATTAGGTGTATCTTACACTTTAAAACATTTCCCAGGTTATGGAAATAATTCTGATACCCATACAGGTCAGTCTATTGATAACCGTTCTTATGATGATATTGTTAAGAATGATTTACCACCTTTTGAAGCAGGTATTAATGAAGGTGCGGAAGCGGTGCTTGTGAGTCATAATACAGTAACTAATATTGATTCTAGTAACCCAGCATCTTTATCTAGTGATGTTCATAATATTCTTAGAAATAAACTTGGCTTTACTGGTATTGTTATTAGCGATGATTTAGCGATGGGTGCGGTATCTTCTCTTGATAATGTAGCAGTGAAAGCGATTATGGCAGGTAATGATTTACTTATTACTACTGATTATAAAGAAAGTTTTAATGATATTAAAGAGGCAGTAAATAATAAAACTATTGATGAAGGATTAATTGATAAATTAGCTTTTAGAGTACTTGCTTGGAAATATTATAAAGGGTTAATATTTGAAAATCAAAAATAATTAACAACTTGTCTGAACCGACAAGTTGTTTTATATTTTATATAGTCAAGTTTGTGTAAACCTTTTTGGCAATGCCGACAAAATGGTCAAGAAAAGAAAAAGACTTAAGTAAAATACTTAAATCTAATCTAATCTAATATATTCTTTAAGACTATTGTCTTTGTTCTACTCATTTCTTTTAGAGTTGTAGATATTCCTTCATTACCAATACCTGAATGTTTCCAACCACCAAATGGCATTTCAGCAGCTCTAAAGAAACTTGCTCCATTGATAACGGCTCCTCCTACTTCTAAGGCATTAGCAACTTTGAAAGCTGTTTTCATATCACGAGTCATGATATTTCCACATAGTCCATAACTACTTTGATTTGCTATTTCAATGGCTTCTTCAACTGTATCAAAACTACATACAGGAATAACTGGTCCAAAGATTTCCATATCTTTCATAACATCCATATCACGTGTAACATTATCAAGAACTGTTGGCTCTAAGAAGGTTCCATTTCTTCTACCTCCATAGACAAGTTTAGCTCCTTGTTCAAGAGTCTTTTTAATTTGATCTTGAACCCTAATTGCTGCTTTTTCATTGATTAGACAACCAATATCGGCATCTTCTTGTTGTGGCATGGCAACTTTTAGTGTCTTAATCTTTTCAACAGCACGTCTAACAAATTCATCTTTAACGTCTTTTTGAACTAAGAATCTTTTACTAGCACAACATACTTGTCCTGTATTATAAAGTCTTCCCCATACCATTTCATTTATAACTAAGTCCATATCAGCATCATTCATAACGATGAAAGCATCATTTCCACCTAATTCTAGCATTACGTGAGTAATGTTTTTAGCACAGTTTGCCATTACTTCACTACCAACTGCTGTACTTCCTGTAACGGTCATTAAATTTACCATAGGGTGTTTTGCAAGATATTCTCCAGTAGTTGGACCATCACCTGAGATACAGTTAATAACTCCAGCAGGCACACCTGCTTCCATCATTAAATTACAGTATGTATGAAGTGTTAATGGATTATATGTAGATGGTTTAACTATAACACTATTACCCATGATTAGAGCACTTGGAACTTTTTGACCAAATAAATCACATGGAAAGTTAAATGGAATAATGCAACCTACTACTCCTAGTGGTTCTTGAACTGTTAATTGTAGTGTTTTTTCGTATCCTTTTTCAATACCTGCTGGAATAACATCACCATATTCGTGTTTAGCTTTTTCTACATAGCCACCAACAAAAGTCCTTGTATTTCCTATCTCATCTCTTGCTTCCTTAATTGGTTTACCTGTTTCTTTAGATAGAAGCTGAGCAAGTTCTTCTTTCTTCGCTTCTACTAAATCAACAAATTTATAAAGTATGTCCCCACGTTCGTGCATAGGCATTTTAGCCCATTCCTTCCCTGCTTTAGCGGCCTCTTTTACACACATGTCAACATCTTGTTCTGTAGCATTAGGAACTGTATCTATTAACTCTCCTGTTGCAGGATTAGTTACTTCTATTACTTTTCCATCGCTAGCATCAACTAAACGACCTCCTATTAGATTCTTCATTTAACCCTCCTATTCTTCTCCGAAAGCAGTAAATGATAACATTAGACCACCACAGATGTTAGCAGAATGTTCATCATATCCATATTCACCAAAGGTAAACACTGTAATAAATGGAACACCACGAGCTTCTTCAACTAAGTTTTTATAAACTTCATCAATTCTATCTCCAATTCCAAGTTTACGGCCTCCACAGTGAACTAAGAAATAACCAGCTGGTTCTGTTGATAGTTGACTCTTAACATCTTTTAGAGTAGTTTTAGTAGATTTAATTAATTCATCTACAGTTGCTTCTAATTGTACGATAGCAGTTTTTTCTACTACTTTGTTACCTAAGTTAATAACATCATCTGTAGTAGTTTTTGTTCCCATATCATCTCCAAACATTGGGTGACGAACTACTGTTAAGTTTCCAAGTGGATCTTTTACTCCTAATGGTTTAGTGATAGATGCTACTAATAGGTTTTGTCCTTTTAATTCACTAGGTTTCTTACCAATCCAATCAGCATATTTCTTAAGTGCAGATACTCCATCGATTTTAACTAGAGTACGGTCATTTTTAACTTCTGTAATTAGACCATAGTTTTCAGTATCACGGTAAGCACCTGTATAAGATGTTACGATATCATTATCTGTATAGAAGAAAGCAACAGCAACACCATCTTGGAATACTTGGTCATTACAGAAAATTTTCCAGTTTCCTTCTACTGTATCATCAGCAGCAGAACCTCCAAACATTGGAACTCTACCAATAACATCTTGAATACCCATTAGGTAATCTTCTTCTTCTTTTGGACTTGCTACCATATAGAAATAGTTAGGTGAATAGTTTTCTCCGGCATTTTCAACAGCTTGTCTAGCTACTTTACGACCTATTTCTCTAGCATTTTTTCCTGCTTTATGAGCAGCAACTCCAATATTAATATTTTTATCATCGAAAGACATAAGTCCAGCGAAACCATCTTCACTTTCAATGATTCCATCATTAGTTATAATCATACCACTACTAGTACAACCAATGATAGGAGCGCCTTTCATTGATGACATTGCACCACTTACTACTTCTTCAACATCATCATTGCATGAACAGTACATCATTCCAAGTTTTGGACGCATACCTACATTGGCATTCTTAGCAGCTTCTTTTCCTTTTGCATATGAATCCTTTAGGGTTGAATACCCTACTTTTGTTTTTAACATAATTTTCCTCCCTTTTTATTTACTTCTTTTATTCATAAGCTTCTTTATATAAAGCTAAGATATCTTCTTTTGTTACTTCTCTTGGATTACCACCAGTACAAACATCATTGATAGCTTGATTAGCAAGTGTTTCTAGGGCATCATATGGAATTCCTATTTCTTTTAGTGTTTTAGGAATACCTACAGCTCTTGCTAGACTATCAACAGCATCAGCTACCTTATTAACAGCTTCTTCATCTGTTAAGTTATCCATATCAAGTCCAAACTCACGTCCCATATCTCTAAAACGGTCAGGACAAACTTTTCCATTCCATCTTAAGATATGTGGTAAAAGTAGAGCGTTAGCAAGACCATGTGGTGTATCAAAATATGCTCCTAGAGAATGAGCCATTGAATGAACAATTCCAAGTCCTACATTAGAAAAACCCATACCAGCGATATATTGTCCATATCCAACTCTCTCAATTGCATCTTTATCTTTTTCATTAACTGCTTTTTCTAAGTTATGATAAATTAAGTTCATCGCTTGTTTATGGAACATATCAGTCATTAACCATGCACTCTTAGTAATATATCCTTCCATTGCATGAGTTAGAGCATCCATTCCTGTAGCAGCGGCTAGACTCTTTGGCATTGTAGCCATTAATTCTGGGTCAATTATTGCAACTACCGGAATATCGTGTGGGTCTACACATACCATTTTCTTCTTTCTTTCATCATCTGTAATAACATAGTTAATTGTTACTTCAGCGGCAGTACCTGCAGTTGTAGGTAAAGCGATTAATGGCATACCTGGATTTTTAGTAGAAGCAACACCATCAAGACTTACCACATCACTAAATTCAGGATTAGTCATAATGATACTCATACACTTAGCAGTATCAATTACAGAACCTCCTCCTACAGCGATTAGAAAGTCAGCTTTACTATTTCTTAAAATTTCTAATCCTTCATTAACATTTGCTACATTAGGATTAGGTTTGATATCACTATATACTTCATATGGTAAAGATATCTCCTCTAAAAGTTCTGTAACTTTACTTGTAACATTGGCATCTAATAGAGATTTATCTGTTACAACTAAGGCTTTTTCATATTCTCTTCCTTTAATTTCATCAAGTAAACTTCTTCTTGCATTATATCCAAAGTAAGAAGTTCCATTTAAAATAATTCTATTTGTCAATTTGTTTACCTCCCTTATTATTAATTATAACATATATTTCGACATTTTTAAGAGTTTTTGAAAAAAAATCTATTTCTAGATTTCTTCTTATTATTAGATTAGTTTAATGCTGTTGTAGATAAACTATTTAAGTGGTAGTCAGCTCTTCTTCCTAGTTTATAGGCATAGTAACCAGCTGATGCGATCATAGCAGCATTATCAGTACAGTATTTAAGTGGTGGTATGGATAGATGAATATTATTTTCATTACACATATCAGTTAAGGCTTCTCTTAAAATAGAATTTGCAGCGACTCCTCCTGCTACTATTAAATTGTTAATATTATAGTCTTTTAAAGCTTTCTTGGTCTTAGATACAATACTTGTAACGGCAACTTTTTGGAAAGAAGCGGCTAAATCAGCTTTATTTATTTCTTTTCCTTTTTGCTCTTCATTATGATTTAAGTTTATAACTGCACTCTTTAGTCCGCTAAATGAGAAATCATAAGAGTCATCATTTAATGGTATAGGTAATTTATAAGTAGGCTTTCCTTCTTTTGATAGTTTATCTAACTTTGGACCTCCTGGATAAGGTAGTCCCATTACTCTTGCTACTTTATCATAACACTCACCTATGGCATCATCTAAAGTTCCTCCGAGTTTTTCAAAGTTAAAGTGGTCTGTCATCTTAATAAGTTCAGTATGACCTCCACTAACAACTAGAGCGATTAGTGGGAATTTTAACTCTTCAACAAGACTATTAGCATAAATATGTCCTGCAATATGATGTACTGGTACTAGAGGTTTATTATAAATATAACTTAGAGTTTTAGCAGCTTGCATACCTACTAAAAGGCTTCCAATTAGACCAGGTCCATAAGTTATGGCAATGGCAGTTACATCCTCTATTTTCATATTCGCTTTTTTTAAACAGTCTTCTATAACTAGAGTTATATTTTTAACATGCTCACGACTTGCAATTTCAGGTACTACTCCACCAAAGTTTTCATGAATATCAATTTGACTAGAAGTACTAGTTGCAAGTTCAACAGTACCATTTTTAACTATTGAACAACTAGTCTCATCACAACTGCTTTCTATTCCAAGTATATATACATCTTTCATATTATCACTTCCAAACTTGTTCTTATTTTAACACAAAAGACTCCTTTTTTAAAGAGTCTTTTCCATTAATAAGCCATTTATACCATCATAGTATTTTTCTCTAGTAGATACTTTTTTAAAGCCATATTTTTCATATAGATTAATGGCAACTATATTATCTTCTTTAACTTCTAATGTTATATTCTTAATATCAGTATCTTGATATTTTTCTATTAGATATTTTAGTAATTTATCTCCTATACCTTTACCACGTTCTTTAGTAATTACTTCGAACTGTTCTATTTCTATTCTATCATAGATTAGACTATAAAGAAGAAAGCCTATTATTTTATCTTTTTCCACATAGGTAATTATTTTTAAGTATGGATTTGTGGAAAACTCTTTTTTAGTTAACTCATAAGTAAAGTTATCCACAGTATCTTGTGGATAACTATCATATTCTTTAATCATAATCCAGCTTTTTCCTCAGCTTCTGTCTTTTTTAAGTAAATAGGATTTACTAGATGTGGATTAATACCATCACTAGTTTCAAAATGTTTAACTATTTTTAAGATATCAGGATCATAGCTTTCTTTTTTTATGTTTATTTCTAAATCATTATTAGTAATAACTTCAATATCTAAATCTTTAGATTTATCTAATAGTTCTTTTAATTCTATATGAGAATCTTCTATAACTTTATTATTATCTTTATCGTAAATCGCTCCATAGACATAGCCTCTTCTTGCATCTATTAAAGGCATTTTATAAGTATTAGTATTAGATGATATAGCCATAGCAGTTAAGCCTGATATGGGGGTTATATTGATGTTTAAAGCCCAAGCGATTGTCTTTGCAATAGTAATGCCTATTCTAATACCTGTAAAAGACCCCGGACCATTAACAACGATTATTTTATCTAGGTCTTTTGGAGTAATATTAGCTTCATCAAATAATTCTATTATTTTAGGTAAAGCTTCTTTAGATAAATCTTTTTCATATTTTTTCTTAATAGAAGAAACTAATTTGTCATCTACAACAATACCACTATATAAATAATCACTAGATGTATCTATATACAAAACTCTCATAGAACATCCTCACATAGTTCTTCATATTTAGAACCATATGGTGTAATGGTAATTATTCTAGTATCTTCATCTTCACTTGATAATTTAAATTTAATTTCAAGTCGCTCTTCTGGTAAGTAATCTCTTATCATATCAGCCCATTCAATAATACAAATACCACCTTTAGTGTAATAGTCTTCTAGACCAATATCATCTACTTTACCATCTAGACGATAAACATCCATATGATATAGTGGTAATTCTCCGCTTGTATATTCTTTAATAATGTTAAATGTAGGTGATGTTATTTCTTCTTTAACTTCAAGGGAAGATGCAAAACCTTTAGTAAACATTGTTTTACCACTTCCTAAATCACCTATTAGACAGATAACCATATTAGGAAATTTCTCTGATTCAATATTTTGTGCTAATTCAACTGTTTCACTTTCACTGTAACTAGTTATTTTATAGTTGTTCATAATTATCTCCTCTTTTCTCTATCTATAGATTATAGCAAAGGTATTTAGTCATTTTCAAGAGATTTAATGATTATTTTAAAAAAAGACTCATCAGTTAAGATGAAGTCTTTTATAAACAAAAAAATAGTAAGCAACTTCCTATTTTCGCATACACTATCGTCGGCGTTAGAGTGCTTAACTTCTGTGTTCGGGATGGGAACAGGTGTACCCACTCTGCTATCGTTACTTACTAAAATATAGAGAAATAATTCTCTGAAAACATAGATATTGTGTTCATCAAATTTATTAAATAGGGTTAAATCCTCGATCTATTAGTACTGGTCAGCTCAACATGTCGCCATGCTTCCACCTCCAGCCTATCAACCAGATAGTCTTTCTGG
>CALVUY010000046.1 GCA_944363705.1 uncultured Bacilli bacterium
GCAGTAGATGAATATAATTCTAGGCAAACAAGAGATGATAGAAAGATTACTGATTATTTCAAAAAGATAAGTGATAATTCTAAAAATGACCTTGCTTGTGAAATCATCATTGAACTTGGAGATAAGAAATATTGGGATACGAAAGATGATAAATTCAAACATAAAATGACTAATGTTTTTAAAGAACAAGTGAGCGATTTAGAGGAACAACTACCGAACTTTAAAATAGCCAGTGCGATTATTCACTATGACGAAACTAGTCCACATCTTCATATTGTTGGTGTACCAATAAAATATAAAAATAAAAATGGCATGAAAAAACAAGTTGGTAAAGGAGATGTTTTCACGAGAGATAGTCTTCGCAAATTACAAGACAAAATGAGAACTCTATGTATTGCTAGTTTTAATAAAGAATATGGCTTAAATGACATTTTGAAAAAGAAAGAAAAAGGCAGAAACAAAGATATAAATGTCAAAGATATGGAAAATTATCAAGCCATGAAAGACCAAATGGAAAAAGATAAAAAAGCACTAGAAATAGCCAGTAAAAAATCTAGTGAACTTGATAAAAGTACCACAGATATTAAAGACACAGTCAATAATCTAAAAAAAGCACCAATAGTAAAAAATACCTATACTATTTCCGAAGATGATAAAAATAAAATTTTAGAATATATTGATAAAGTTGATAAAACAAACTCTGATTTTAAACGAACTGAAAAACTATCAGTTACCCTAAATAATGTTGATACTGAACTAGAGGAAAATAGAGAAAAAATTAAAATACTAACTGAAAATAATGAGGCATTATCTCTTAAAGTAGATACTTTATCAAAAAATATTGAAAATAAAAATAAAGAGATTAAAGAGTTAAAAAAAGATAATAAACATCTTGAAGAACTAGTAGATTACTTTAAAGATTTATTTGATAGATTAATCAACTTTATCAAACATAAAATATTTGGCAAAGACAAAGAACGTGAAGATTATTGGGGATTTTCAAAGGACTTATACGAACATGGAATATTTAGCGATAAAACAATTAAAGATTTGAAAGCAGATTATAATTGGAGCAAAGAATATGATAAAAATAAAGATCATGAAGACTTTGATTTAGAAATATGATGATTAAAGTTTAAATTTATTTAAAGGTATGATATAATATATACACAAGTGGAGGTTAATATTATGATTAAAGAAACTATTAAATATCCTAGATTTTCTGAAACAGACTTTATTAGATTGTACTGTGCAATAAATTTTCAGAAAGGTTTATCTCCAATTATAAAACATCATGAATTAGAAACTAAATTATATGAATTTTATTCTTTGCCTGACTTTGAAGAACTATTTCAGGATATATGTCCTAAAAAAGATTATATAAATCCAAAAAATTCATATTTAGATTTAGGCACTGCAATAAATACGGAACAAATATTTGGCTTATTAACACAAATACATGGTGTTGGAGAAACTAGATCCATCATTTCATGTGATAAGGAGATTGCACAGGAAATAATATCAAATACTGATACAGAAATGGTTGATAAAATGACTAATTTGTTTAATGTAATGTTTGGTTTGGATAGTGACTTAAAGAAAAAACAACAATCTCAAGGGCCAATGTTAGTAAAGAAAAAGAGTTAAATCAATTATATATAAATTCTATTGTATTAAAGTATATAAATTAAGGGAGGTTTAGTTTGTGGATAGAAATGAAAAAATAATTAAAATACAAGAATTAGAAAAAGAAATTAAACAGAAAAGATTACAAATAATAGAGAAAGGAAACGAATTAAAAATATTAGAAGAACAGTATAATCAAGAAAAAACATCAGAAATACCAATACTGCTTTTTCAAATAGATGAATCTTTAGCAATGCACAATGATAGAAGCGATTATCGGTACGAATATGTTTATTACTGTCCTGATACAGACGAAAAAAAATATATTGTTAGACATTCAAATGAAGCTTTTTTATCAAATACTATTGATTTGCGAGACTGTTTTTTAGAATTTGGTATTCCAAGAAAAAGCTATTCAGCATCAGCATTAGATTATTCTTCTGAAATTGATATGGCAATATCTCTTTTAAAATCTCAAATTAATAATTTATTTGATTCCAATGATATTGATTCTTGGAAAGAATTGGGAATACTTTTAAAAAGTCAAATTTTAGAAAAAGGACAGTCTAAGATTTTAAAGCCTAATTATATACAAAATTAGTATTATATTATTGTTACTTTTTCTTTTATTTGCTAAACTATTTTTAGTGATTGATTCATACATCAATTACCTTTGGCAAAAGTTGTAGATAACTTTCTCAACGGCACCATATAAAAATTAGTCGAGCTAATCGACTTTGAATACATGAGAGTTAACTTTGATTAACTTTTTTTATTTTTGATTTAGAAATTAAAATAATATCTATAAGTTAATAAAATATATGGTACAATGGTATTGAGTTTATGAAAATGAATTAGTCAGATGTGTCTAACCAATTTAGAAAGGAACGATTTTAAAATGAAAATAATTAATCCGAAAGTTGGAAATATAGAAGAAATAATACAACCTATAGATGATTTAATAATTTTAGGATTATCAAAAATAGCTTTTAAATGTAATAAAGCAACGGAATCTTATAATTTAAGAGATGAATTATATGCATCTAAGTATAAGCCAACAGGATTAGAAGGGAAAGAAATAGAATTAGAAAAATTTTTACAGCAACAAGTTGGTGAAAATTTAAGAATTAAAAATCAAAACAAAGAGTATAAATGGGTAATTGTCAATGAAAAAAATATAGGAGAAACCAGTCATAGATTTTATATTGCTCCGAATCCGGAAAATATGCACGAAATTATTTCAGAGCTTGTTAAGCAGTTCGTTTTACAAAACATTCCAGTTAAATTTAAATATCAATTAACTAGTGGAATGGAACAATGCGATAGAATAATTATTTATAGTGATTTTGACAACAAAGACAGAATTGAATCTGAAATAAAAAAAGTTTATCAACAAAGTCAAAATTTATTTAGTGGATGCGAAAGATCATTAGCTTGGTTATATACAACAAGTGTTCCTGATGTGTATCTTGCACCAGAAACACCAGGTGAAGCATATAGTAATAGGTTGACAGAAGTTATATTAACAGCTAAAAATACTTTTAATTTTCTTTATGGCATTACTAATAGTAATCAAAAAATCACTTTGGCAGGGAAAAATGCGGAACAAGCATTAGAATATATGAAAATGTTAATAGGCTCTTTGATGTTAAGAAAAGGAATACTGTTGTCAAAAGATGGAAAGTGTATAACTATTAAAGATAAAAATGTTAAAACTTCATGCGATTTTAATTCAGGAATATTAGAAAACTTTAATATGGATTCTCGGGGGTTTTATTCAGTAAAGTTTTTCCCAACTGATGAAGGAAGAAAGGCACTTTTAGATAATTTTTATAGTGTATCATCAATAAACAAACAACCTGGATTAGAAATAAAGTATTTAACACCTGAACAAAGAAAAGAGGAACTTAATAGAGCTTTGTACCCATATAAATATAATAATCAACAAACTTCAATGCAAACAATCAATAATAATCCAAAAAGATAATTACAATTTCAAAAAATAATTGTATAATTTAATTAATGATTGATTCAAGCATCAATTACCTTTGGTAATAGTTGTAGATAACTTCCTCAACGGCACCAATTTGTAATTTATTTAATTATTTTAATTTGATATATATTTCAATCATAAAAAGTACTGATTTTTATTTATAATTAAAAAATGAAAGTGGATGTGAATACAAAATAGTTGATAGTGCATTAGATGACATAGATGAAAATATTTTGTATTAGGAGGAAACTATGCAAGAATATGGGAATGTTGTTATTGAAACTTTACCTTTAATGTTAAGTCAAGAGACGAAAGGAAGAGCATCAGTTATAATTGCATCGTATATGAATGCAATGTTAAGGTCAGTTAAAACTGAAGATGATTTAAGAATATTTGCTCGAACGTTGACACAATGTAAAGATTTTTCACAACAAAATAATTTAGGTGGTTTAAATAAAGCTTGTGTTGAGTGGAATCATGAAGGATTGATAAAATTAAATGAACTACATGGAATAAGTAATCTTCAAATAATGCAAAATAATGATTCTGAAGTTGTTCAAAAAATACAACAATTTTTAAAACAAACTTGGTCTGAAATAAATGCGACAGGTATGATTGATACAGATAATTTTCAAGTTGTTGCCCATAAACTTGATCAAATTGAAGCTTCATTAATATTAACAGGTAGTCAATATTTATCTCAAGACCAAATACAGCATTTTATACAAGAAATTGATATTCAAAGAGAACAACTTAAAATTAATTCTGCAATGATTGATGAAATTTTAGATGATAGTCATCTGACTCGTTAAGATAAATTATAGAAGAGTTTGACATTTAATAGAGCAAGAAGTTGATGATGATAAAAGTATTTTTATAGAAAAATGCACAATGATTGTGCAAAATACTAGATATTGTCGACAAAAATGCACAATATTTTTAAAATATTGTGCATTTTTTTATTTACAAAAGAATTTTGTTATGTTAAACTTTTTTTAGGTGATTAACATGGAACCAATTAAAGTTGAGATGTTACCAATAAAATATAATATTGATAAAGAGTTGTTAAATTTAATTTCAGAAGCTAATGAGAAATATGGTGAATATAAATCAAATTTAAAGAATAGTCAATTTGATTCAAAATTTTTTCTTGATTCAATTATATTGAGTGAAAGTTTAAAGTCTACACAAATTGAAGGTACACAGATTTCTCAAGATGAAATGTATTATTTGAAATATATGCCAAAAACTGATGATAATTTAGAAATTCAAAATTTGAAAAAAGTTATTGAGTATGCAAAAAATCATTTGAAACAGGGAAAAATAGATATTAAATTTGTAAATTCTATTCACAGAATCTTATTAGATAGTGTTAGAGGTAATGAGAAAGAACCAGGTAAGATTAGAAATGTTCAAAATTGGGTAGGACCTAAAGGATGTACTATTGAAGAAGCTATATTTGTTCCACCAATACCAGAAGAAGTTCCTATATTATTAGATAATTTATTTCAATATATGAATGATGCTTATATTGATCCTATATTTATAAATATGGCTATATCTCATTCTCAGTTTGAAACTATACATGCTTATCGTGATGGTAACGGAAGATTAGGCAGAGCATTAATTCCAATTCAGCTAGCTATACTTACTGAAGATGAACCTATTTTGTTTTTATCAGAAATAATAGAGTTATATAAACCTAGTTATTATAGATATTTGAATGAGAGTAGAAAAGGAAATATGTTAGGTTTTATAAAATTTTTCTTACAATGTATTATTGATCAATGTAATAATTATATTGCAAAGATAAATAGAATAAAGCAGATTTATGTTATTGATATGGAAAGAATAAAGGAATTAAATAGTACTGCTGTATTTAGAATAATGCCAGTAATTATGAAACAGATAGTTTTTACTAAAAAAGAAGTAGAAGATGAGTCTGGAGTTTCAAGAAATACAGTATCTACTATTATTGATAAGTTAGTAGATATGGGAATTTTACTTCAAGATTCAACTTATGCAAAGTTAAGTTATAGATATGATGCAATATATAATGTGTTTGTTGGGAGAGAGTTTTAAATAAATTATTGTTAATGCACAATGAATGTGCAAAATAGCAGATTTATTTGATATAATGCACAATTTTTTTGAAATATTGTGCATTTTTGGAACGCATAAATAAAAGAGTATTAATATTAAAGAGTTAAATATGGTAGATTTATTTTTCTTTGTTTGATATGATTTATGTATGGAGGTATATATGAAAAAATATCGTTGTACAATTTGTGGTTATATTTATGATGATGCTAAAGAGAAAATAAAGTTTGAAGATTTACCAGATGATTGGAAGTGTCCAGCTTGTGGGGCACCTAAGAGTTTATTTCTAGAAGTTAAAGAAGAAAAAGTTGAGGAGAAAATTGAGTCTAACAGTCCTATTATAGAAGATGTGGATGAAGATTTAAGAGAGTTGTCTAATTATGAGATATCTTTAATTTGTTCTAATTTAGCAAAGGCTTCAGAAAAACAATATTTAGATGAAGAAAGTAATTTATTTAGAGAATTATCTAAACATTATGAGTCTTTAGAAGATAATAAATCTGGTATTTTAGATGATGTTATAGATATGGTAGATGAGGATATTAATAGCTTTAGTAAAGCAATGAATGTGTTTACTAAATATGATGATAGAGGTGCTAAAAGAGTTATTAATTGGGCTAGTAAGAGTACTAATATTATGAAAGTAGTAATGGATACTTATAAAGAAAAGGGAATAGATTATATTAAAAATACGAAGATATGGGTTTGTGATATTTGTGGTTTTGTTTATATAGGAGATAATCCTCCTAAGGTTTGTCCTGTTTGTAGGGTTCCTAGTCTTAAGATATTGGAGGTGTGTTAAGCTAGTATGAAAGAGAAAAGTGAAAGATATGCTTATAGAGATTTAAAAATATGTACTAAAGATTGTTTATGTCTTTTTGTATGTCCTACTGGTGCGACTGACAATGAAACAGGACAGATAGACTTTGATAAATGTATTGGTTGTGGAGCCTGTGCTGCATCTTGTCCATCAAAAGCGATTAGTATGTTACCTAGGGTTTATCCAAAACAAAAAGAAAAAGATAAACAAGTAATTAGAGAGTTATTTAGACTTGCAGATAGTAAGATAGAACAGATTAAGGTTTTAAAAGATCTTATGAGTAAATCAAGCGATGATGATGAAAAACGTTTATATAAAGCTTTAATTCATTCTAATAAAGTTATGGTAGAAGATATATTTAGAGAAGCAGGGTATATGTTACCTCAGTCATCTAATACTAATAAACTTTTAATTAGTCTTAAAGGTAAAGATGAAGAAGCAGATAAAATTATTGATAAACTATTAGACAAACTTGAAGTTAATGATTAGAGGGATGATATGACAATAGAAGATGTTTATAGATATATGATTAGTGGATACTTTGGAGTTATGGAGATGGATTCTTATAAGTTAAAAGAGTATGTTTTAGCAGATGTAAAACAATATATTAAAGACTATATGGAACAGAATCCTAGTAATAACTTTAACTTGGATGAAGAAATAGAGAATATTAAAGATAATGTGCCTGTTAAGACAAAGTTGCAAGATGCTTTGCTTGTTTTGAATAAAATGGATAATGCACCGATGGATTTAATTTTAGAGATTAAACATAGATTAAAGACCCTTAAAGATTAAAAATTATACTTAATGTATAGTTTTTTCTTTTTTACTCATAATAATGTTGGGAGGAAAAAGATATGGAAAATAATTTTAATACAGTACCTAATATGATTAGTTGTAAAGATTTAGATTATCTAAGTGATATGTTTAATTGGAATTATGGTGCTTATAAGAGTAGTAATAATGCTATTAATAGTGTAAATGATAGTGAAATTAAAGATATGCTTAGTAAAGCTAGCAATGTGTTTCAAGGTAATATTAGTAAAATCTTAAATATCTTAAATGAGGGAGGTAACAATGAATAATAATCAGATAAGTAATCCTAAAGTAGGAGTACCTACTGGTATGGCTTTAAATGATAAAGACTATTTAGATTCTTTACTTAGTACTTTAAAGCAATTTGTTAAAAATTATGCTGTTATTTTAACAGAAGTATCTAATGAAACATTATATAGTGAATATAAAGAGATGTTTGATACTTATTCTTCATTACAAAGAGAAGTTTATGAGATTACGTTTCGTAAGGGATGGTATGTATTAGAAAAGTGTGATGCTAATAAAATATCTAATAAATATCAAACTTTAAATCAGGAATTTATGGATTTGAATGGATAAAAAAACAGTGGAAACTTCACTGTTTTTAATATAGCCTTTTTACATAACTATTTCTAAGAGCAGTAGCTCCTTTTTTATTTTGCTGTTCTAAAGTTATGTTTTTAATAAAATCAAAGTTTACTAATAATTTTTTATGATCTGTACTATTAGTTACTACTTTAACTAGATTTCCTATTCTTAAAACAACATTATCTTTTTCATCTTTTAAATATCTTTTAGACTTAATAAATCTTATATCTTCTAAATCTTGGTATTCAATATATCCAGGTATATTTGTCATAGTTCTTAGATAAGCTCTTTCATTGTCTATATCGGTTATAATACCATAATAATTTTTATCTTTATGTCTATCTACATATTTTAACATCTTTACTAGTTCTACTTCTCTTTCTAAAGCTTCTGCTTCTTGTTCTTTTATAGAACAGTGTTCACATATTGCTTCTAAAGTGTTATTATCTTCTATTTCATATAGTTTTCCTTGTTCGTAAGAATCAATTATTTGTTGAGCTTTAAGGTCAGGATATCTTCTAATTGGAGAAGTAGAATGAGTATAGTAGTCTAATCCTAAACCGAAGTGACCTGTTGGATAAGTAGAGTAATGGGCTCTTGGTAAGGCTTTTAATATAATATCTGAAATAATAGGATAATCACTTGTGTTTTGATACATGTTTAATATTGTTTGAATATATTGGGCTGTAGTCATAGAACCTATTTTTGGTAAATTGTAGCCAAGATTATGAATTTTATCAAAAGCATCCATTAACTTGTCTTGTTCTGGTAAGTCATGAACTCTATTAATAGATGTACCTATTATATAGTTTAAATGTAAAGACTCACAGTAATTATATAAAATCATAGCGTTTTCAATCATTTTACCTGCTGTACCATTGTTTCTTTCTTCTATACTTATAATATTTCCATCTTTATCTTCAATAAAAGTGTTTTCATGTTCTATAAATGTCAACATGCCTTCGCTTTTTCTTTTTAGGGTTAAAATATCTGATAGTTCTTTTAAAGTAGTCAAATCATTTAAAAATGGTAGATATTCATCATTAACTATTCCTTCATCTAATACTTTATTGACTTCACTATAAGACATTTTCTTTTTAGATTCAATTATAGAATTTACAAATCTATAGTTTAGTAGTTCTCCATTTTTAGATACTTCCATAATACATGTTTTTGTTAGTCTTTTGACATTAGGGTTTAAGGAACAAATACCATTTGATAGTTCTTGTGGTAAGTTTGGTATAACAGAATTAGCGGGATAAGCTGATAAGGCTCTTTCATAAGCATCTTTATCAAGAGCACTACCTCTTTTAACATAATGAGATACATGGGCAATATGTACTGCCAAAACATAATTACCATTTTCATTTTTCATGATACTAACTGCATCATCCATATCTTTTGTGTTATCACAATCAATAGTAAATGTTTTAAACCTTTTAGTGAAATCATATCTATCTTTGTAATCATTTATATTTATAGTTTGAGGAATGTTTCTTGCTTCCTTTAGTGCTTCTTCACTAAACTCTATATTAAAGCCATGTTTAGCAGCGATGGATATTATATCAATATCATTATCTTTTATATTTCCTATTGTACTTATATAATCTGCTTCATAGACTCCATCTGTTTTGTCTAGACTTATTCTAGCTTTTATTCTATCACCAATGTTAATTCGTTTCATATCGTTAGAACCTATTCTTACTTTTATTTTTCCTTTACCTGGTAGAAGTATTGGTTCTATTTGCTTTATACCATCAATTTCTACAACTTCTAATATTAATTCTTCTTTTGTTCTTTCAATAATTTTTATAATATGTTTACCTCTTCTTGATACAGCGATAATATCTCCATCAAGAGCATTATTAAGTTCTTCTCCTTCTTTGTAGTATCTTTTGCCATCTAACTCAAAATATAATTTATTATTACCATCTGTTTCTAATTTTGTTAGAGCTAGATTAGTTGGCCATTTTTCAAAAGCTTTATTTTGATAGTAGATTTTACCAGTTTTCTCAAGATTATGTAATAAATCTTTTAGTTCAGTTATCTTTTGCTGATTCCTTGCTATAGCAAGGTGTTTAATTTGTTTATAAGTTAGATTTGTTTGTTCTAATTCTTTTAATAGATAATCTTTAAAGAAAGACATACTTCTTCCTATTGTTTTAATTATTTTAGGATTTTCTTCATTAGTTACAATAACTATATCTTCTGGTAAAATTACTTTTCCTTTATTAAGGTTTTCATCTATTGTTACTTTAGATTTTCTTAAATATAATCTTTTAGGAGAGGAATTTACATAGTCAACTTTGTATAAATCACTTGGAAATAAGGTGTAAGTCCCTTTACTTACATTGTAGATACCTTCTTTTAATTCTAAATTATATAGGGCTTCTAGAAAATTACTTCGTTCTTGGTATGAAGGTATTTCTATTCTTTTTTGTAATTCGTGAATAGTTAAATACTCATTTTCTTTTAATTCATTAATAATTTCTCTTTCATAATCAAATATTGTTTTCATATACTCCTCCATAAAAAAAGACAATACAAAACTTAGTATTGCCATAGAGGGATTAAGCATTTATATATTTCTCTTACCATAATAATCCCTCCCTTTCCTTAATTTTAACATTATATTTAGAAAAATAAAATAAAAATATTACATTTTGGTATATAATAGTTATTGTGAGGAGGAATTTATGCTTGAATTAAAGAAAATAAATAAAAGTTACAAGACAGGGGACTTCGTACAACATGCTTTATCTGATGTTAGTTTAAAGTTTAGAAAGAGTGAGTTTGTTGCAATTTTAGGAAGCAGTGGTAGTGGTAAGACAACTCTTTTAAATATTCTTGGAGGACTTGATAGATATGATAGTGGAGACTTGATTATCAATAATAAAAGTACTAAGCAGTTTAAAAGTGTAGAGTGGGACTATTATCGTAATAATTGTGTTGGTTTTATTTTTCAGTCTTATAACTTAATTAGTCATATTACTATTTTAGAAAATGTAGAGATGGCTTTAATACTTAGTGGTTATAAAAAGAAAAATAGAAGAAAGAAGGCTCTTGAAGCATTAGATAAAGTTGGACTTCGTGATCATGCTCATAAGAAACCTAATCAGTTATCTGGGGGACAGATGCAGAGGGTTGCTATTGCAAGGGCTCTTGTTAATGATCCTGAGATAATACTTGCTGATGAACCTACTGGGGCCTTAGATTCTGTTACTAGTGTACAGATAATGGATCTTATTAAAGAGATTGCTAAAGACAAATTAGTTATTATGGTAACTCATAATCCAGAACTTGCTAAAGAGTATGCAACTCGTATTATTGAGCTTAAAGATGGAGAGATTTTGAGTGATAGTAATCCTGTTAAAGATAAAGGTAATTCTAAAGATAAGTTAAATATTAAAAAGACTGTACTTGGTTATGGTTCTGCTTTGAAACTATCTTTTAATAATATTAAGACTAAGAAAGGTAGAACATTCTTAACATCTTTTGCAGCATCTATTGGTATTATTGGTATTGCTTTAATACTTTCACTATCTAATGGTTTTCAAATAAAGATAGATGAGTATGAAGAAGATACTTTATCACAGATGCCTATCACTATTAGTACGCAAGCGATGGATGTTGATGAAGAATCTATGCAACAGATGATAGAAGGTAATAAGGAACATAAAGAATATTCTAATAAGAAGGTTATTTATCCTCGTGATAATAGTTTAGAGACAATGATGCACATTAATAATTTAGATAGTGAATATATAGATTATATAGAGTCTATGGATAAAGATAATGTTTCTGCTATTAGTTATCAGTATGGTACTACTTTAAATGTTGTTACAAAAAATAATGATGGCACTTATGGATTGGTTCCTACTAGTACTAATTATAGTATGTCTACTACATCAATGACAGGTGTTATGGGATGGAGTCTTTATGCTGATAA
>CALVUY010000047.1 GCA_944363705.1 uncultured Bacilli bacterium
TATACTATGGAAGATTTAGAACGAGATTTAGAGTTTTTAGTAGATAATTTAAGTTTAACTACTGTTCAAGATGTTAATAACATTAACTCGCTTGCCGACTTTAAATATAAAAAATATAGATATCAATTAACTGATTATGCTATCGCTATAGAACGTATGACTATTGAACTTGAAGAAATGGAAGTAAAGGTTGCATCTTTATCTCCAAAAAGATTTGAAGTATTAAGAGACTTATTAAAAAAGATAAAAAAATTAGATTCTCTATCTAACGAAGAATTACTTGATACTTGGGAGAGAATTACTAACGAATTTAGTGATATTAATAGAAACTATCAAGACTTTTTAAAGAAGTTTCAAGAGTCAAAAACTGAAGAACTTTTACAAAGTACAGTCTTTCTAGAATATAAAAATAAAATGATTCAGTACTTAAAAGATTTTATAACAGGATACTTAAATCAAGCTGAAGATATAAGAAAAATTTTAAAGAGTATGGATAATAACTTTCAAGATAATCTTATTAAAAGATTAGAAGAAGCAGAAAGAGGTATTCCTAAAATAGCTTTAGACTTTAATTATCATAAATTTAATCAAGTTAATTTGGGTAAATGGAGAAGTATTTATAAATGGTTTGTTAATACTAAAGAAAAGAGTGAAGGTGATAGACTTTTAGAAGTTACTAGTAATCTTATCAGTAGAATTACTAAATGTGCTAGTAGTCTTATAGAACTTCATGGTAATATGATAAAACGTAAAGAAGAGTATAAGTATATTTGTAAACTTTTTGATAAAAAAACTAATCTAACTGAAGTAAGAGATTTATCTAATGCTGTCTTTGGAATTTATAGAGTTAAACACTTTAAAGGTATTAGTAAAAAAGATACTGACTCTTTAGTTAATTCTTATGAAGTAAAGCCAACAATAATATCAGTATTACCTAATGATAAAAAAGTTAGAGCAGAAAAACGTCATAGTACTATAGTAGATAAAACTAGTAAGAAAAAAGAAATATTAGAGTTATATGAGAAAGAAGAAGCTAGAAAAAAAGAAATGTTAAAGAAGTTCGTTCAAACTAAAGTAGTAGAGTTAAAAGATGAAGTTAGATTAACTAAAGAAGAAAGAGGATATCTTTTAAATCTAATAAGTAAAGCAGGAAATAGTACTAATTATTTTAAAGAACCTTTATTTGGACTTAACTATAAAGTTAACTTTAATGATAGTAATACTACTTGTAGAATTATTAGTGATGATGGAATATTTACTTTACCTAGTTTAAGTATTATTTTTGAAGGGGGTTATGATGGAATCAATTGAAAATGAAATAAGAGAACTTTTAACTAACTTTTGGATTTTAAAAGAAGATAATCCTGACTTATACTATGACGTTAAAAGAAAACAAAATATTATTAAAGACTTTGTTACTAAGACTCTTGGTAGTAAATTAATTATTCATGATAGATTTGTAAAACTTGAAAAGATTCCTAGTAGTAGAGTTGATAATCTAGGAATAGATAACTTTACTTCAAAACAAGACTATGTCATTTTGTGTATAATTCTATTATTTTTAGAAGATAAAACTAGAGGTGAAGTCTTTGTTTTATCATCGCTAATAGATTATGTTAAAAATACCGCGGTTACCTTAAATCTTGAGACAATACCAGATTGGAATTTAAGAAGTGATAGACAAAGTTTAGTTAGAGTAATAGATTTCTTAACAGAAATATCAGTAATAAAGGTTAAAGATGCTGAAAAGATAAGCTTTAAAGATGATCAAAATGCTGAAGCTTTATATGAAGTAACAGGTCTTGCTAACTATGTAATGCGATTATTTACAAACGATATTTTTGAAATAGAAGATACTAATGATTTCTTAAATGATGAATGGAAATATCAAACTTTAGAAAAAGGTGATGTTAGAAGATATAAAGTTTATCGTAATCTTTTATTTACTCCTGCTGTTTTTTCTTATAACTTAACAGAAGCAGAAATTGATTATATTAAGAAGATGCGTGGTTATTTAGAAAATGAGTTTTCTAATTTAAACTTCGAAATTGAAGTTACAAAGAATATGGCTTTTCTTTATGAATATGAAACAAGTAATTCTAAAGATAATTTTCCTAATAATAAGAAAATTACAGATATAGTTTTAATGATAAATACTAAACTTTATGAAATGATTAAAAATAAAGAAATATTTCTTGATGATAAAGAGATAGGACGAATAAAAAAAGAAAGTTTAGAGATGATTATTAAAGACATTAAGACTAATAATAAAGAGTATTTAAGTAAACAGTATCTTAATTTATCTTTACAGAAATTCTTTGATGAAGTAGTAAATTATATGATAGAGTATTCTTTCTTAAAAGAAGAGGATAATACTTATTTAGTATTACCAACTATCGCTAGATTTAATGCTAAACTTATAAAAGATAATACAAAACAGATGGATTTATTTGGAGGTGAAGAAGATGTTTAAACCTACAAGAATGGGACTTATAAACTTTTGGTTATATGATGATGAAGTATTTAATTTTTATGATGGTAAACTTTTACTTAGAGGACAAAATGGATCAGGAAAGTCTGTTACTATGCAATCATTTATTCCCTTAATATTAGATGGTAATAAATCTCCTAAAAGATTAGATACTTTTGGTTCTACTGACAAACATATAGAATATTATTTACTTGGAGAAAATAATGAAAAAGATGATTCTACTGGTTATTTATATATGGAGTTTTATAATAATTTAGAAGATAGATATATTACTATTGGTATGGGACTTAGAGCGAGAAGGGGTAAGCCTACTGACTTCTTTGGTTTTATCTTAAAAGATGGTAGAAGAGTAGGAAAAGATTTCTTCTTATATAAGACAAAAGATGGTTTTACTAAGATGCCTTTAACTAAATTAGAGTTAAGAAGTGCTTTAGGTGTTTCTAATAATTTAGTAGAAACTGCTAAAGAATATAAAAAGTTAGTTAATGATAATCTATTTAAATTTAGAAATATAGAAACTTTTGATGAATTTATCAATATTATCTTACAAATTAGGAGTCCAAAATTATCTAAAGAGTATAAGCCTACTAAATTAATGGAAGTATTAAATGAAGTTTTACCACCTTTATCAGATGAGACTTTAAGACCTTTATCTGATACTATTGAAAATTTAAATGCTACTAAAGAAAAGATTAATGAGTTAAAAAATAACATTGATATTCTTTCTAACTTTACTAAAGTCTTTAAAAATTATAACGAAGCAGTATTACTTGCTAAAGCGACTAATTATTATAAAGAGTACCAAGCTCTTGAAAATATAAAGGTTAAAATTACTGAGAAAACTAATGCTATTACTAGTTTAGAAGAAGAGATTACTAGACTAAAAGAAGAAGAGGTAGTACTATTAGATGAATTTAATACTGCTAAAGAGGAGAAAGAACATTTAAACAATACTGATTTAGAAGAAAAAAGTAAAAGAAAAGTAGAACTTGATAATGAGTTAGAGATACTTAAAGAAAGACTTGTTAAAGAAGAAGAAGTAATTGATAACTTGAAACAGAAGATGAGTGAGATAACTTCTTTAATAAATGATAATGAAGATGATATTACTAACCTTGATAAAGAAATAACTAATTTAATCACTAACTTAAGTGATTTAGGAGATGAGATTAGTTTTGATGAATTAAAAGATTTAATTCCTTTTATAAAAGAGAAAACTCAAGTTAGTTATATTATTGAAAAGATAAATTTTAAGAAAGAGGAAATAGAAAAGACTAAAGAACTACTTATAAGAAAAGGCAATCTTTTAGAGAGTCAAAATATTAAGTCTAATGAATATGAAAAATTAAAAACAGATTATTTAGAAAAAGAAAAGATAAGAGATGGTTTTTATCAAGAACTAGATAATGAACTTGAACTATTCTTTATTTCATTAAATAATATTAGAACTAATAATAAATTTCTTATTTTATTAAGTGATGATATGAAGGAAATTGCTAGTTATTTAGATGAATATAGTAGTGAAGGTTATTTAAAATCTAAAGAGAAGTATGAAGAAATATATAAGATTAAGTATAGTAAATTACTAGAAGAAGTATCTTTTAAGAAAACTGAACTTTTAACTGAGAAAGATAAGTTAAGTAAAGAAGAGTTATTATTAAAAGAATTATTAGAAATGGAAGAGATAAAACTAGAAGAAGATGATTTAACTAGAAAGACAATAGATTATTTAGATAAAGAAAATATTCCTTATGCTGCACTTTATCAAGTAGTAGAATTTAAAGAAGGAATAGATGATGATACTAAAAATAAATTAGAAGAAGTGCTATATTCATCAGGGATTTTAAATACTAAGATATTTAGAGATGAAGACTTAAGAAAGATAGAAAATATGAATATTTCTTACTTTAAGAAAAGTAGTAAAAAGAAAGATAACTTAACTAAATATTTAAAAGCATATCCTAATGAAGTTTTTAGTAATGAGTTTATTACTTCAATATTAGAATCTATTAGTACTAGTGATAGTGATGTTATTAGTATTAATGAAAATAATTATAACTTTGACTTTATTAAAGGTAATATTAAAGGTGATTATAATAGTAAATATATAGGAGTTTTAAAAAGAAAAGAAGAACATCAATTACTTATAAAAGAAGAGGAAGAGAAGATTAATGCTATTAAAGAAGTTATTAGAAAAAAAGAACTTGAATTAGATACATTAGATACTTCTATAAATACTTTAAATAATGAAAGTAAATTATTTCCTAGTAATAGAATATTAGAAGAAATTACAGCTAAGATTAAAGAAACAGATTTAGAACTTGATTTTATTAATAATAAAGAAAAGGAACTTGAAGAAGAAATTAGAAAGTATCAACAACAAATTGAAGAGGTTATTAAAGAATTAGAGAAATATCGAAGTAATATTCCTCTTAACCTTGTAACTTATGAGAAAGCTAGTGTTGTAATTAGAGATATTTTAGATACTACTAAAGAGTTAAATGCTCTTTATGATAAATTAAATCAGAAAAAAGAATTATTAATGACTAATAAAGAAAGATTAGATGATTTAACTACTAATCATGATGAAGTGTATGCTACTATATCTAGTTTAGTTAATGATAAGAAAAAACGAGAAATAGAACTTAATACTATTTTAAAGATTCTTAATACTAAAGAGTATCTTGAACTTAGTAAAAAAATAGAGAAAATCGTAAAGACTATTGAAGATTATCCTTTTAAAAGTGCTAATTTATCAAAGAGATTAGGTGTTTTAGAACAGAGCTTTAAAGGAGAAGAAGAACAACTTAAGTCTTTAGAAGAACAGAAAAAAGAAGAAGAGATTTTTTTAGAAATACTATCTAATATTTTAAAAGAAGAACTAGATTTAGGTTATGTTGTTAAAGATTTAGAAGTAGACTTTAAAACTATTAAGAACTTTTTAAGAAATAATGATGCTAAAACTAAAGATTTGAAAGATGTTACTATGAACTATTATCGTTCATTTAATGAATATCGTCAGGAATTATTAGAGTATAATATTCAAGATGTAGTTTTATTTAATGAAAGAGATAATTTAATTAATCATTATAGTGATAAAGTATCTGATAGAACAAGAGTTATTAATATATATAACGATGCGAAAAGACAAGATGTTTTAACTAGTTATCAAGGTAAGAAGTTAAATATCTATGAACTTTCTAATGCCTTATTTGAAAGTTATGAAGCAGATAAGATTTATCTTAATGAACAAGATAGACATTTGTTTGAAGATATTTTACTTAGAACTATTGGGACTAAGATTAAAGAGAAAATAATAGAAGCAAGAGATTGGGTTAAAAAGATTAATAATATTATGGAAATAAAACAACAAAATAGTAATTTATCTTTTTACTTAGATTGGAAACCTAAAAGTGGAGAGGCTCTTGATGAGATGGATACTAAAGATTTAGTAGAGATATTTATGATGCCAAGTAATTTTATAAAGCCTGAAGATACTAATAGATTAATTAAGCATTTTAGATCTAAGATAAAAAGAGAAGAAGAGTCTATGCTTACTAATAATATAACGTACTTCCAAATGATTTTTAATATCTTAGATTATCGTAATTGGTTTACTTTTAAACTCTTTTATAAAAAAGATGGTAATCAAAAACGAGAATTAACTGATAAGATATTTTCTGTCTTTAGTGGAGGAGAGAAAGCTAAGACTATGTATGTGCCTTTATTTGCAAGTATCTATGCTAAATTAGATAGTGCAGCACCTTCATCTCCTAGATTAATCGCTTTAGATGAAGCCTTTGCAGGTGTAGATGAAGTTAATATTGAAGAAATGTTTGCAATCCTTGCAAGTTTTGATTTAGATTATGTCTTAACAAGTCAAGCATTATGGTGTGATTATAAAGAAATAAAAGATATTTCAATATGTGAACTTATTAAACCTCAGGCAGCAGATACTGTAAGTATTAAAAGATATCGTTGGAATGGATTAGTTAGAGAAAGTGTGGAATAGATGGATTATTTAGATTATTTTAAGAATAATAAAGGTTTTGAAAGGTTTATGGTAAAAGCTAAAGAGAAGTATCAAAGTTATGGTAGGGTAACAGGAATTATTACTCTTGATAATATAACTTATGAAGAAGCAGTTAGTTTAACAGATTTCTTTGCTAGAAAATTTGAAGAAGGTAAGACTTATAAAATAAAGATAAGTGAATTTAATAAAGTACTTGATAAAAGCAAATTTCAAGACTTTGAGTTTACTGATTACTTCTATAATACCTATGATGATTTTTCTTATCTTACTAATACCTTAAAGAAGAGAAAATTTCATGAAGAGTTTGTTTCATTTATAGAAGATTTACTTTTAGAGTTTAAAAGTGAGAAACTTAAAGATTTTTTTGAAAGAAATATAAATAAAAACTTTAGTACTATGCGTAATATAAAAAGTAAATATAAACAAAATAAAAGAGCTTTAAAAGAAGAATTACTTGTGATAGACAAACTTCTTTCTAATGTTCCAGATAAAATAACTTACTTGCCAATATATGCATCCATTACTTCTAACCCCCATTATTTAGATTATAATGCTAATAGTAGTAGCCTTTTCTATAAAATATTAAGTTATATTTTAGATGAAGATATACCTACTACTAATTTAGATAAAACTAAGTTATTAGAGAGAATTAATGTCTATACAGATCCTCTTAGTAATTATGTTATTACTTATAACTTAGTTTATGATAGAAAGATGCCTTTTGATGTTTTAAATCTAAATATTGATAATATCTCTAAGTTAAATAATATAACTGGTAGAAACAATAAAATATTTATCTTTGAAAATCCTTCTATCTTAAACTATTTAAAAGATAAGGACTTAGATATTTCTATTATCATAACATCAGGCATTCCTAATCTTGCTTTTTATAAACTATTAGAAAATATTAATAGTAATACAACCCTTTATTATAATGGAGATTATGATCCAGAAGGATTGTTAATAGCAGATAAATTAAATAATAAATATAGTAATATTAAATTATTTCTTTATGATGGGAAAAGTTACTTTAATACTAAACCTAGTGTTAGTGTTGGTAATAATAGACTTCATAAATTAGAACTTGTTAAGTCAAAAGAGTTACAAGAAGTTAAGAGTTTACTATTTGAAAATAAAAAGTGTGGTTATCAGGAAAATAACTTGTTATTTATAGAAAAATTTATTAAAATTAATATGAAGGGGAATTTTGTTGTATGAATGATAGTTTGTTTATAAGATTACATGAAATAAAAGATAATCATGATTTAGAGTTCTTTTGTATTGATGAGAAAGCTAAAGGAAATTTGGAAGATATTTTAAAATATTATAGTGATGAACAATTAGAAGACTTGATGTATCTATATTATGCAAAAACTAAAAGTGAGATAAAAAAACTTAGTCATAAAACGAAAGTAGATATGTTAAGTAAAGCGATTAAAGAAAATATTAAGAATATCTTTGATCATGTTGGTATTGATAATCTTGATGCCTTTGATAATATGATAAAAAAAGGTGAACATGGTGGATATTCTCATATATTTATTGTAGCAGGTTTTGCCTTTGTTAATGATGAAGGTGATATCTTTATAGCAGATGATGTTAAAAAAATATATGATAAAGAGATTACTAAAGACTATAAAAAGCATAAATTAGAACTTGAAATTTTATCTTTAACTAATGATTTAATGTTAAATATGGGAATTGTTCCTAAATATATAGTGTTGAGTTTATTTTCAAATGATTTATATAATTTAATGACTAAGAATGAGGTGGATAAACTATTAGAAGAAAATGAGTATAATATTTTAAAAGCTAAAGCTAAAGCTGATGATGAAATATATTATTTAGATAAAAATATTTCCTATACTGAAAGAAACTTTGGAGATTTAAAGGACATTATATGGTTTAAAAGAACACGTGATAGTTATGGTTACTATGCCAATAAAATATGTGATATCTTAAAGGAAATTAGTAAGATATTAGAAGGTAGTGATGATATAACTTATAAATTATGTTCTATTGTTGTTACTAATCTTAGAACTGCAGATGAAATAATAGAAGATATTAAAAATAATTATAATGTTAGTAAGAAAAAGATAGATGAAATATCTAATATAATTTATACTAATTTTAATTCTATTAGATTTTGGAACTGTGGTGGAAAAACAATTGATGAAGTCTCTTTAGATAGGTTTATTCTAGATAAAAAACTTGATGATGATTCTCTGCCTAGTTATATTGAAAATTTAACTGATAGAGCACTTGATTATTTAAGTGATAATTACTCTTTTAGTAATAGAAAAGACCTAGAGGATATGTTGCTAACTTATGCTAATAATATTTATTTAAAAGAACTTGAAAAAGAAGAGGTAGTAGATGAAGTATTAGAATGTGATAATAAAGAATTTAATGGAAATATTCATGTTACTGAAGGAGTTCTTAATGGAATTATTTCTCTATATAGAGATGGTGATATAGTTAAAGTATCTATTCCTCATGAAATAAAAGGTATGTTAAGAGCAGGAACTATGGATAATGAACCTTTAATTATGCCTTTAGATGATATAGTAGTTACTTCTTATCTTGTTATAAATGGAGCGATTGAAAAGGATGTATTAAAAGATATTTTAAAAGAAAAAGAAGGTATTGATTTATCTATAGAAGAGTTAGATGAAATTGTTTTAAGGAATAATTATTTTATGATAGATAATTATTATACTATTGTTGATGATATGCCTAATATAATTGAAAGAGAAATATTACCTAAAAAGAAGTCTTTTAAAAAAATTAAAGGTTTAGGTTTAGAAGTAGATAAAGCTAATCATAAGATGTATAAATTAAAAGAAGAGTTAAATTCTTATTTAAATACATTAGATGTGAATAAAGTGAGAAAAGAGTATTTTTTAGGGACTTTACTTATATTATTAAATGCTAATATCTATAGTGAAGAATTTTTAAAAGAATTATGTCATGAAAATAATTTTAGTTTAACAAAAAAACAATTTGAAAATATATATAATATTATTGATAAGTATAAAAATGATATACCTATATGGATATATAATGGTTATACAAAAAGAGAAGTTAATTCTATGCCTAAGGAGAAAAAAGTGGGTAGAAATGATCCCTGCCCTTGTGGATCTGGGAAAAAATATAAAAAATGTTGCGGAAAGTAGGAGTAATATGAGTGATAGTGAGTTTGAAAAAATTCAACAAAGAATATTAAAAGTAGCGAATAGTTCTACTTTAGAAAAGTTGATATTAAATAAAAAAGTAAATGGTAGTATAGCAGATATTCTAAAGTCTTTAGATGAAGAACAATTTAATGTTTTAAAAAGTATTTATTTTGATAATGACACTAAGAATAAGAGTTTAAATAAGCAGATAGATATGTTAGATAAAAAGATAAAGGCTACGTTTGTAAAGATATTAGAGTTTGATGATCCAAGTATTAATGAGTCTTTAGATAGTATTATGTCTTTTGAAGATAATATAGTAATTGATTCAGTTCTTCTTTTAGGAGGTTTTGTCTATGCTTATAAAGATGATAATAAGATAAAGTATATTTTACCTTTTGACTTGGATATTATATATTTAGATAATCTACGAGAAAGTATAACAATAACAGAAGATGATTTAGAAGATGATAATACTAAATTAATGGCCCTTTTTCTTAACTTTGGATTAGTACCAAAAGATTTATTTAAAGAGTTAAATCCTACTTCAGGTTTCTCTATTAAGAAAATAAATGATAGAGAATACTTTTGGTATGATAGTGTTCCTTATGATAACTCGTATGAAGAATTTTTGGATGATATAAACTATGTTAAAAGAACTTTTGAAAGTTATAATAGTTATACATTTATATTATCAACTCTTTTTACGGATATTTTAGGGCTTTTAGATAATGTTGATATAGATTCTTTCTATCCCTTCGCTATTACTACTTTACTAGCAAGAGAAAAAGGAGTTAATGAGATAATTAATGAATTTGTTTCTAAATATAATTTAAATAAAGATAAAGAAGAAGAGCTTTCTATAATAATTGGTGAACATTATGATTATATTAGATTTTGGGAAAAAGGTGGCATGAATAATAGAGAAGAGTTTGCCCTTAAACTTTTAATAGTTAAAAAACCTAAAGATAAAACATTATTATCATACTTAAAGTGTTTAAATGAAGATATTAGTAATTATTTATTAAAAGATCTTAATTTTAAAACTATGGAAAAGATTAGAGACTTGTCTTTAAGATATTTAAAGCTTGATTTAGAAAATGAAGAATATGATATGGAATATTTAAAAAATATTTTAAATCATGAGAATATGGAATATGACTATGATCCTAGTATTACAGAGTTTATTTGTTGTAAGTATTGTTTTCTTTATAAAGAGAAAAATAAATATAAAGTATTAATACCAAACGATGTTAAAGAAATGATTATGGATTATGTGTATAAATATCCTAAAGATGAAACACTAACTGATGATGATTATGTTAATTTATATGTTTTATATAATGGCGTTATAGAAAGACAAAAACTAAAAGAGATGCTTAAAGATAATCATAATCTAGACTATACTCTAAAAGAGATGGATGATACAATAGAACAGATAGGTTTAAAAATTGTAGGAGAATCTTATTATATACCTTTCTTACAAGAAGATTTAGCAGAAGCTAAAGTAATACCTTATAAGAAACTTTTAAATAAATATAAAGTATTAAGTAATGATGATTTGAAATACTTTACTATAATAGATACTTTATCTTTAAAGATAGATACTCTTTTAGATAAGTTGAAAATTAAAGATTATCTTTTAAAAGAGTTAGAAGCCTCAATAATAATGTTAATTAGTATAAATGAGCCATATATACCTTTTTTAAGATATTTCTTTAAAAGTAATAAAATAAAGATTAAAGAATCTTTGTTTAAAGAATTATTAAGTATTATAGATATTTATAAAGATGATATACCTATATGGATATATAATGG
>CALVUY010000048.1 GCA_944363705.1 uncultured Bacilli bacterium
AAATAAAAAAATCCTTATATCATAAGGACTTCGTGAAAGATGGGCATAAAATATTTATGGGCATAAAAGGCAGTTTACTTGTAGATTAAGTAATAACATTACTTTCTTTCATTGTGACTTAAAAGAATAGAGGATAATTCTATTCTTTTTTAAGTGTAATAATGAAAGGAGGAAGAAGATGAAGAGGATATTATTAGAAACAAGTTTTAGTAAGATGTATATGATAATAATGATTATAATAACTCTATTAATATTAGGAGGATACTTTTCATATGCAATGTTTACAGTAACAAAAGAAAAGAGTAATGCTATTAGTATAGTAACAGGTAATTTAACTTATAAATTAGAAGTAGAAGAGAATGAAACAAATACCCTAACAATACCTGCCAATAGTAGACAAGATTTTATAGTAACACTATCTAATCCAAATAATAGAATAGCAAGATTTAATTTTTATTATATAGGAGACTTAGCAGACGGAGTAGATATAGGATATATAGAAAAAGAAGGAGTAAATACACCACCATCAAGTACAGGAATAAACTTAGAGAAAGTAGATACAACAGGAAGTAGTAATACATATATAGTAAGAGTAGCGAATACAACAGGAAGTAAAATAAGTATAGAACTAAGAGTAAGTGTAGGATTAGATTATAATGATTTAGAGTTACCTAGTAATGGACATTTATTAAGAAAGATAACATCAACAGGAACAGTAGCTGAAGTAATAGAAGACGATATCATGAATAGATTGAACTATGAAGACTCTGAACAGACCTTTGTAACAGGTAGTAATCCTAATAATTATATATGGTATTCTGGTAAATTATGGAGAGTAGTAAGTATAGATACTAGTGATAATTCTGTTAAGTTAGTAACACAATGGAATATAAGTGCTATTCCGTATGATAATGATAGTAGTGCCTTTGAAGGAAGTCATATGGAACAATGGCTTAATGATACAACAGTAGATGGCTTTTTAGGTAATTTAAGAGAACCAGAGAAATTTATCAAAATGGATAGTAAATGGAATGCCAGTCAGATGAGTGATGCAAGTAAACCGCCGTCTGAAGAAGAGGGAGGAACAATAGTAGAAGATCCAGTCGGACTATTAAATGTCTATGAATATCAGACAAGTTATATAGGATCATCAGCTGGTAAGGGTTATTTAAATAATGGACTTGTTTGGTGGACATTAACTTCATATGACCAATTTAATATTTGGCGTTGTATTTTGACTGGTACTTTTGATAGATATGAAGGTTATAATACTGCAAATGGAATACGACCATCAATAAATTTAAAACCAGAAATAAAGATAGTATCAGGTAGTGGCACTGAAGAAGATCCTTATAGATTAATGGGAGATAATGACAATAATTTATCAGGAACACTATTAAATAAAAGATATAGTGGAGAATATATAAGTTTTGGAACAGGAGAAAATAATTTATATAGAATAGTAAGTCATGAAACCGAAGGATTAACTAAAATAACTAGTGCAGAGCCATTAAAAGAAAATAGTGCCTTTAAAACAATATCTTTTGGCGATACACTTTATTATTCAAGTACAAATTCAATAGGAAGTTTTCTAAATGGTGAATATTTAACTAGTGGTAGTTATTTAACAAGTGAACAAGATAATTTGATAGAAGATGATACTACTTGGTATTTGGGAACTGTAGGAAGTAGTGCTAGTTATAGATTAGCAAAGTATATAGATATTAATATGAGTAGTTTAACTTCTAATACAACAAGAGCTACAGTAGGATTATTGAGATTAGGAGAATTAATGGCAAACCAATTTGATATAGACAGTAGTAATACAGCTTATTGGACGTTAACACCATATAGTTCGTCTGACGTCCGTTTTGTAAATGATATTGGTAATGCGCTCTACACTAGTCTGTCAAATGCATCTGGCATCAAACCTTCCATGAATCTAAAATCTAACGTCATAATAACTGGAGGAGAGGGTACCCTACAAAATCCATTCACTTTAGCCCTTGAATAAAAAATTCCTATCAATTCTTATATTAGAAAAATTGAGTACTTTATTGTAAAAGTACTTTTTCTTGTGGTATAATTTATACTAGAAAGAAGGGTTGATAGTTATGAACTTTAAATCACTATTAAAAAATCAACAACTATTATCAATCCTTCATAATGTCTTAACAAATGAAACTACTAAAAATAAAGTATCTAATGTTTCTATAAAAGGAGAAAGCTATAGTTATAATAGATATTCTCTTCTAATAGTTATGGATTTAGTAATTAAATATCAAATTATTATTAATGATGAAACTTATAATTCTTATTTTTTAAATAGACTAGATTCTATCGCTGATGAATATAAAGATCACCAAGATTTAATTATTAAAGGTAATAATCTTTTAATAGATATAGTATCTAAAGTATTAAATATTTTTTCTATTACTTCAACAAAAGACAAACAACAAATACTTAAATATATCTATGATAAGTACATCGTTAATGGTTATTGTTTTCATAGTTTTCCTTCAATTTTTAAAAATGAAGTAGAAGAATTAGGGTTAACAACTAATATTGATTATAAAGAATTAAATGATTTAAAGAGAATAGATTACATTTTTTCAAATCATAATTATAAAAATATTATGTCAAGAAACTTAAAAGAAAATAATAGAGCAATATATATAACAGATTCACCTGCTATGGCCTATTACTATGCATTTAGAAGTCCAGAATATATGGCTGAATTAACTTCTCTTAGTAAGTATTATAATTATCTTAAAGACTATAATAAAGATGCTTATTATCTTAAAGACTATCATAAATGTAAAAGTAATTTAGCATCCCTTTGTTCTCACGTTAATATGACTACTAAAGAAGAAACAACTGTTCTTAAGACTTTTGATAAAAGGTGGAAAGCTCTTAATTTATCTGAATCACTTCCTTGTATCGCTTTTATAAAAAGAAGTGATTTAGCCAAAGATTCATTACCAAATATTAATGAAATTATAAAAAGTGTAGATACTATAGAATTATCATATTTAGTATCTAAAATTACTGATAGTAAATATCCTATTATAAAAAGATATAGTAATATCAATTCTTTAGATTTAACTGTTATAACTATGCCTAGTTATAGAGAAATAAGGAATAATAAATTTATAATTAAAGAGAAACCTAAAGCAGTAGTAACACCTATTACTAGAGAAGTTTATCAAGAAGAAAAAATGCAAAAAGAAGGATTTAACTTTAATTATAAATATGCTTTTAGTTATGGTAATGCCAATGTAGTTGCCTTAACAGGCCTTCTCTTAATTACATTAGGTATGACTTTAACTATAATTTTAAATGTATTAGGAGGTTAACATGAAAGATATAAGAATTGTATTTATGGGTACACCAGACTTTTCCGTACCAATCTTTAAGGCTCTTGCCGAAAACTATAATGTAGTGGCAGTAGTAACTCAACCAGATAAAAAGGTAGGAAGAAAACAAAGATTAACACCAACACCAGTAAAAGAAGCTAGTGCCTTATATAATATACCTGTATTACAACCAGTAAAAATAAGAGATGAATATGAGGAAGTATTAAAGCATGAACCAGATATGATAGTAACCTGTGCTTATGGACAAATACTACCTAAGGAATTACTTGATTATCCTAAATATAAATGTATCAATGTTCATGCTTCCCTTTTACCTAAACTAAGAGGAGGAGCCCCTATTCATCATGCTATTATGGATGGTTATGATAAAACAGGTATAACTATTATGTATATGGATGTAAAAATGGATGCAGGAGATATTATTAGTCAGGTTGAAACTGCTATATCAAAAGAAGATACTCTAGGTTCATTACATAATAGATTAAGTGAAATGGGAAAAAATTTACTGTTAGAAACACTACCTAATATAATTAGTGGTAATATTAATCCAACAAAACAAGATGAAAGTGAAGTTACTTATGGTTATAATATTACTAAAGAAGATGAAAAGATAGATTTTACTAAGACTAGTACTGAAGTAGATAATAAAGTTAGATCCTTAAATCCAACACCAGGTGCTTATACAACCTTAAACGGTAAAAGATTAAAAATATATGATGTAAGACTAAGTGATAGATATTATGCCAATACAGTTCCTGGAACTATTGTAGGTTTTGAAAAAGATGGCATTAGAGTTGTAACAGGAGATAAAGAAATAATACTAACAGATATCGCTATAGAAGGTAAGAAAAGATGCCTAGTAAAAGATTATTTAAATGGTGTAGATAAAAAAGAATTGTTAGGAGTAATATTAAAGTGAAAGAAGAAAAAGTTAAGAAGCAAAATAAATATATAGAAGGAATAAAAAAACTAAGTAAAAATAAAAGAGGAAGAGCCATTCTCTTCTTTGCCTTTTATTTTGTTTTCTTTTTTGTACTTATATCTTTAATAAGAAGTAGTTATAACTCTAATAATGATGATTATTATAATACTAATAATAGTATTAATACTGAATATAGTATAGAAGGAATAAAAAATGGTAATTATCATTTTACAAGAGAAGAAAATATTAATGGAATAATAACTAATTTTACAGGTGATAAAGCAAATAATAAGATAGAAGGTGTAATGACAAGTAATAATACCTTTTATAATTATTTTATTTATGATAATATTAATTTAATAAAGACTATAGATAAATATGAAGTAACAAGTGAATTATATCATTTTAATCAAATTACTGATGATAATAATATAGAAAAAATTATAGAAAAAGCTACATTAATATCTAAAACAGAATATGAAACAGGCAATACCTCTTACAGTTATGAGATAACTACTAATACTATAGACTCTTTGCTTAACGGTACAAACATTGATATCGCTGATATTCCTAATAAAATAACTGTAGAGTCAAATGAAGAAGATGAAGTAATTAAAATTACCTATGACTTATCTAGTTATGCTACCTATATTAATGGAACACTAAGTACTACAACTATAACTATTAATTATTCTAATTTTGGAGAAGTAAAAGATATAGAAATACCAGAAAGTTAAGGAAAAAAATATGATAAGCTATAAATATAAAGATAATAATGAGTTTAATACTAACATGTATAAATTAATGAAGTGTTTTAAAGATAAGAATTTAAATTATAACTGGTTAATTACAGATATAGAAACTACTGACTATGATTTTTTTAATAAAAAATATATGATTATAAATCATCATGATTTAATGAATTTACTAGAAAAAAATAAAGATATTCAGTGGATATGGGCAGTATTTTCCGCTATACCATCTAAATATAGTGATGATGATATATTAAAATATAACTTACCATCTATAACAGATTCCAAAGATATTACCAATAACATAAAACATCCTCTAGCAGAAATGGAAATAGAATGTATAGATAGTTCTTATGCTAAAATAATATTTAGAGATGAAAAGATAAAAGAATTGTTTGATTTAAATAAAGGAGAAGTTTATGAAAAATAAAAAAGGTCTAAAAAAGATAATCATTGGTATTGTAATAGTAGTTGTCGTAATTATAGGATTAATATTCTTTACAGCTTTTAAAGAATTACAAGAAGAAGATATTTTAAAACAAGAAATAATTAACTACAGTAATAAAGACTTAGCGAAAGATGATTATTCAATTGAGGTTAAAACAACAGGAGATAGAGCCTATGTAGAAGAAGCTGTTAAAAAGTATTATAAGAGTCTATCATACAGTGTTAAAGCGATAAATAGTTATTTAAATGATGAAGAATTAACTAATATATTAACTGTTGAAAGTCTAAGAAATGATAGTCCTAATTACTTAAAAAGTCATACTCTTATAAGTAATACTAAAAGTAAAGTTACTAAAGAGATAGAAAATATTAGTAGTCTATGTGAAGAAGAAACTATTAAGAACTTAATAGATAAAGATAAACTTAATGATAGTGAATATTATTATGATTTTTACTTAGATCTTATGTATACTGAAAAAGATATAGAAATGCTTAATAGTACTAAGGAAGAAATGGAGACTCTTTCTACTAAATTAAATGAATTTTTAGATAAAGTAGATGAAATACTAACATTCTTAGAAACTAATGCTAATTATATAGAATACACTGATACAGATATCTATATTAGTGATGATAATATCTTAAACGAATATAATAATTTAATTGAAGAGTTAACAACTCTTGCTAATAATCTAACCAATACTGAAAGTGATATTTAATCATTTTCTTTTTACTTTTTCATACTTATCAGTTATAATATTAGAAGAAAAGAGAGTGATAATATGTTTGAAAGCTTAGGAGATAGATTACAAAATGCTCTACATAAGATAAAAGGTTATGGTAAAATTACAGAAGATAATATCGGCGATATGATGAAAGAAATACGTCTAGCTTTACTAGAAGCAGATGTAAATTATAAAGTAGTTAAAGAGTTTGTTAATAATGTTAAAGAAAAAGCTTTAGGAGAAGAAGTTAGAACTAGTATTAAACCAGGAGATTTATTTGTTAAGATAGTAAAAGATGAATTAACTGAATTACTAGGAGGAGACTCTGCACCACTTAATACAACAGGAAACCCTGCCATATTAATGTTAGTAGGACTTCAAGGTAGTGGTAAAACTACAACTATAGGAAAACTTTCTAATTATCTTCGTAAGAAAAAGAGTAAGAAACCTTTAATGGTCGCTTGTGATGTTTATCGTCCTGCAGCCATAGACCAGTTAAAACAACTTGGTAAAGAACTTAATATTGAAGTTTATAGTGAAGGTAAAGGAAATCCTGTAGAAATAAGTAAGAATGCTATTAATTATGCTAAAGAAAATGGTTATGATTATGTCCTAATCGATACTGCAGGACGTCTTCAAATAGATGAAGCGTTAATGGATGAATTAGAAAATATTACTGAAGCGGTGTCTCCACAGGAAACATTACTTGTAATAGATGCCATGATGGGACAAGATGCTATTAATGTTATTACAGGTTTTAACGATAAATTAAAACTAACAGGAGTAATACTTACTAAGTTAGATGGTGATACTAAAGGTGGTGTTGCCTTATCAGTAAGACATTTAACTAACGTACCTATCAAGTTCATTGGTGTAAGTGAAAAACTAGATGGACTAGATTCCTTTGACCCAGAACGTATGGCAGGAAGAATTCTAGGTATGGGAGATATAGTATCTTTAGTTGAACAAGCAGAAGCTGTGCTTGATGAAAAAGAAGCTGAAAAGACTGCTAAAAGGATGCAACAAGGTAAGTTTGACCTTGAAGACTTTTTAAGTACATTAAAACAAATAAAGAAATTAGGACCTCTTGAAAATATTATAAAATTAATACCAGGTGCTAAAAAAATGGGACTAACTAATGTAAACATCCCTCCTAAACAAATGGCTCATATAGAAGCAATAATATTATCTATGACTAAAGAAGAAAGAAGAAATCCTTCTATTATTAAAGCATCACGTAAAACAAGAATCGCTAAAGGTTGTGGATTATCAGTATCAGAAGTAAATAAACTATTAACCCAATTTGAAAGTATGAAAAAAATGATGAAACAAATGAAAAATGGTAATTTTAAAATGCCATTTTAGGCAAATAATTTATACACAAATTTCCTAACTGAATATCTTAATACTAGAGGAGGAAAGTGTATGTTATTTAATAATCAAGCTATTGATATGGATTCTACTATCGATGGCAATAACAATGTTGTTGACCAAGATATGAATATTGATATCAATATGAATAGTAATACTATGGGTATGGGACAAAATATGGGAATGATGATTACTAACTCTCCAATTATGGAACCAGTACAACAGCGTCAAATAAATAGAACCTTCGTTCATCAAGTTCCACATGTATGTCCAATCCATACAAGAATAGTTAATCATCACATTTTCAAACATACTTATTGCCCTAGATATACTTGTTGTGAAGAAAATGTATGCTGCAATATCGACCAAGGTTCATGTTGTAACTTCCGTTAAAAGCCAAGATAACCATCTTGGTTTTTACATGGAAAAATATCTAATTATGTCACAAATCTTGCAAAAAGTTCTCTATAATTATAGTATATAATAAAGGAGGAATATTATGTGTACCGCTGTAACATACAAAACAAAAGACTTTTATTTTGGACGTACTTTAGATTATGAAATCTCTTATAATGAAGAAGTAGTTATCACTCCAAGAAGCTATCCATTTCATTTCAAAGAAAAAGGTGATATAAATAATCATTATGCTATTATAGGAATGGCTACTGTTATTGGAAACTATCCATTATATTATGATGCTATTAATGAAAAAGGACTAGCAATAGCAGGCTTAAACTTTGTAGGTAATACTGTATATAATGATAAAATTATTGGAAAAGATAATATCACTCAGTTTGAATTCATCCCTTGGATTTTAAGTAGATGTAGTAGTGTTAAAGAAGCGAAAGAGTTAATTAAAAATATGAATTTTTTAAATGTTCCTTTTAGTAAAGATTTACCACTAGCAGAACTACACTGGCTTATATCAGATGATAAAGAATCAATAACTGTAGAATCAGTAAAAGAAGGAATTAAGATATATGAAAATAAAGTAGGAGTCTTAACAAATAATCCTACCTTTGATAAGCAAATGTTCGCTCTAAACAATTATATGCACCTATCTAATAGGGAACCAGAATGTAAATTTAGTAAAGATTTTGAATTAAAAAGATATAGTAGAGGAATGGGTGCAATAGGACTTCCTGGAGACTTATCAAGTCAATCTAGATTTATAAGAGCATCCTTTGTAAAACTTAATTCTATCTCTAAAGACACAGAAAAAGAAAGTGTCAGTCAATTTTTTCATATCTTAAACTCAGTTGATCAACAAAGAGGTTGTTGTGAAATAGAAAATGGAAAATATGAGATAACTCTTTATACTTCTTGTTGTAATACAAATAAAGGTATTTATTACTATACTACTTATGATAATCATCAAATTACAGCAGTTGACATGTATAAAGAAAACTTAGATAGTAAAGACCTTATTTCGTATCCATTAATAAAAGAAGAACAAATAAAATTACAGAACTGATTAATCAAAGATAACAATATTGCCGTTTACATGTCACAAAGTGTCTAATTGTGTCATAATACTTGTAAAATATTCTTTATAATTATAAGATAATAATAAGGAGTGTGATACAAGTGATATATCCATCTATTGATAAACTACTAAATATTGTTAGTTCCAAATACGAATTAGTTCATATCGCTGCAAGACGTAGTAAAGAGATGACTAAAGATGAACACTATCAACTAGCTCTTAACCAATATAAATGTAGTAAAAATATAGGTAGAGCTTTAGAAGAAATTTTAGAGGGTAAATTAAAGGTTGTTGAAAAAAATAAGTAGGCACATATCATTAGGATATGTGTTTTATCTTATTTAAATAATTAGTTTAATATGCTACAATAACTAGCAAGAGGGTGATTATATATGTTAAAAGACCTATGCTTTGAAATAATTGAAACTTGTCCTAACAACTGTCTTTTTTGTTCATCTTGTTCTTCTATTAATAAAGAAAAGTTAATAGACTATAAAAAGTTTAAAGAAGTAATAGATTATTTTATGAGTATAGGAGGAATAAAAGAAATATCTTTATCTGGAGGAGAACCCTTATTACACCCTGAATTATTAAGAATGATTAGATATTGTAAATTAAATAATATTAAAACAGTATTATTTACTAGTGGCATAAAGAAACGTTTTAAAATGTCAGAATCTGATAGGGAACAGTTAGAATTTAATTTAAGAAAATCATATAAATCATATCTTAGTGAAGGCATGCCTAAAGATGAATATGAAAAGTTAATAAGTAAACAAATGTCAATATATTTGAGTTATGATGAAAAAAAGTATGACCATCTTTCCACTTATGATTGTAAACTATTAAAAGAGAACGGTTTAGATAAAATTGTTTTTGATTTTGAGGCTTGGGATAGAAATATCTATGATAAGATTATGGGTACTAAAGATTTGTTTGATTTAGTTACTCTTTCTATGATAAAAGCGAAAAGTTCTGGTCTAAATACAGATGCCCATTTTATTCCTACTAAAATTAATTATAGAGAATTAGAAGATATTATTGAAATGTTAAATGTAGCAGAATTTGATGAGTTAAGTATTTTAAACTTTGTTCCCCAAGGAAGAGGAAAAATTAATGAAGATTTACTTTCTTTATCAGAAAATGAATTTAAGGAATTTATTGAAATATTTAATAGATGTAAAGATAAATTCAAAGGTAATTTAAGAGTAGGAATCCATTTACAAGGAGAAGATACCCATAAATGTACAGCAGGTTTATCTAAACTAGTTATTAAATATGATGGAACAGTTTTACCGTGTGCAGCTTTTAAAGAATACGATTTAAAAACACTTAATAGTATTGGTATAAAGACACCAAATATTTATGATAATTTAAAAGAAGTAGAACTACATAGTGGTACTAGAAAAAGACCTTTATGTAAACAGTTATATCATTTTAATAAAGTAATTAAATGAGGAGGTACTAATGAAAATAGAAAAGTTTAAGAAAAGACCTAATGGTTTATATACTATTTATTTAGATAATTTTAACTCTTATGATTTTTATGAAGAGATAATATTAAAATATGAACTTTTAATAACAAAGACTATAGAAGAAGATGAACTTAATAAGATAATTGAAGATAATAAAAACTATGAGAGTTATTATGATGCTTTAAAGACTTTAAAAAGAACTATTAAAACTAAAGAAGAGATAAGAAAAAAACTAACAGAAAAAAAGTATAGTAAGGAAAGTATAGACTTTGCTATCACTACTTTAGAAAAACAAGGTTATATTAATGATAAAAACTATGCTAAGAGTTATGTTCATAAT
>CALVUY010000049.1 GCA_944363705.1 uncultured Bacilli bacterium
ATTATATAAGTCCTTAAATTACCAATATGAGCATAATGATAAACAGTAGGACCACAAGTATACATTTTAACTTCATTCTTATCTATTGGTACAAACTCTTCTACACTTCTTGTAAGAGTATTATATAACTTCATAAAAAGCACCTCTTTCTAATTGTCTATATTATACCATCAAACTAACTAAAAGAAAATAAGAGACTTATAATTATAATTTCTTGCTTTATTATATTACTTACTAATACTAATTATGTCGCCACTGGTGACGCAAACTCATTATCAAATTATTTATTATAAAGTTTTTAACATCTTTAAAGAAACTAAATGATCCACATCAAATGACCTATAATAATATTTACCAAAAGCAGAATAAGGAACATTATTTCCATTAACATATACTTTAATAATCTTTCTATCTCCTATCAACATTAATGAGACTATAGGAAAAACCTTTGGTTTTATTCCCTCTGAAATTCTTTTTGAAACATCTCTTAAAGTATTTTCATTTAAATCTTTCTGACCAATAACATCTCCATTATTTTCTACACCAAAATATACTGTCCCTTCATTATGTTTGTTAAGCATCGCAGATAATGATATAACACCATTAACAAGCTCATTAGTATTTTTTTTAAATTCTATTTTTTCAGATTCAATGCCTAAATTCATCTTTCTTCACCACACTTTAAGTCTAATAACCATTAATAATTTAATCTTGAGGCTCGCTATAATTAATAACATTAGAAACAGGTATAATATAATTATTTTCATCTAACTTAGTCAAAGTATCATAAAAACAAATTATTCCCCCAGTTCCTATTTCTTTTTTAGTTTTCTCTAACTTGCTAAAATTCTTAATCATTTCTTTTTTAGGAATAGCAGTCTTTTTTATCTCTAAAGGATATAACTTATTATTCTTATAAAATATTAAGTCTATTTCATTTTTCTCTTTATCACGATAATAATAAAGATTAGGAGTAATTCCTCTAGCATTATAAGCTTTAATTATTTCACTAACAATAAATGTTTCTAAATAATGTCCTGAACTAGAGCCAAGCTGTAACTCTCTTGCACTAGTATATCCTGCTAAATAAGCAGCAAGACCTGTATCCATAAATACAATTTTAGGTAAATGAGTTATTCTTTTAAGTTCACTATTCATATAAGGTTCAAGCAAATAAACAAGTCCAGATGTTACTAAAATACTTAACCATCTAACAGCAGTAGGAACACTAATTAAAGCATCATTAGCAAGAGCCGTATAATTAAGTTGTTCTCCTGTTCTTGAAGCCACACTTACAATAAATTTTCTAAAACTAAGTTCATTTCCTATCTCTGTCAATTCTTTAACATCACGAGAAATATAAGTGTCAAGATAACTATTAAAATAAATATCTCGTGACATATCTTTTTCCATATAAAGTGTAGGCATACCACCTTTAAATATTATCTCATATAATTTATTAACATCTATCTTAGGCATAATTTTATACTCATTTAATTTAGCAGGATCAAACAATTCTTTCTTTTCATTTTTAAATATCTCAGAATACATAAAGCTATTTAAATTAACAATACCAACACGACCTGCTAAAGACTCGCTAACATTTTTCATCAAATGAAATTGTTGTGAGCCTGTTAACCAATACATACCATTTTTATTTTCTTTATCAACATTTATTTTTATATAAGAAAACAAATTAGGAGCATACTGCACTTCATCAATAAGCAAAGGAGCAGGATGTTCTTCTAAAAATAATTTAGGATCACTCTTCGCTTGTTCACGTAAAACTTCATCATCCAAAGTTATATATTCCATATTATCAGGCTTTAGACTAAGTAAAAGTGTTGTTTTACCAACTTGTCTAGGTCCCGTAACTAACAAAACTTTAAAAGTTTTACTTATGTTTTCAATAATCTCTTTCGCTTCCCTAGAATACATAAATATCACTGCCTTTCACCTTAATAATACATTCAAATGTTACAAAAGTCAATACCTGTATGTTAAATTAGTCAGTATAGTCATGTTAAATTAGTCGCTACTAACGTGTTAAATTAGTCAAACTGTTATCTCTTTCTTTCCATTATACCAAGCATCAACAATAATAGGAGTAACTACTTCATCTATAACTTTATCAATTCTTCTCGCTCCAAATTTTTCATAATTACTATCTTTAATAACTTTATCCACAATTTTTGGGGATATCTTTATCTTTAAATCTTTCTTTTTAAATCCCTCTATTAACACATTTAATCTTTTTTCCACAATTTTGTGAATAACATCACGACTTATATCATTGAAGTAATAAATCTTACCTATTCTATTAACAAATTCCACACCTAAAAACTCTTCTATATCTATATTGTTCTTACTTTCTGTAAATCCTATAGAATCACTAGAATACCCCAAATTGGTAGTCATAAAAAGAAACACATTATCAAATCTAACTTTTCTACCTCGAGAATCAGTCAAAATTCCTTCATCAAGTACTTGTAAAAATAGTTTCATCACTTCACCACTTGCTTTCTCAATCTCATCTAAAAGTATAACAGAGTGAGGATGCATTCTAATTGTATCAAGAACAGTTAAATGATTATCAAAACCAACATAACCTGGAGGAGAACCAATAATCTTACTAACAGTATGTGCCTCTTTATATTCACTCATATCAAGCCTAATAAAGTTAGATTCTCCATACAAAAGGTTAGCAAATTCTTTAACTAATAAAGTTTTACCAACACCAGTTCTTCCACAGAATAAAAAAGATTCTATATGAGGCTTATCTTGAAAACCAAGTCTAACCTTCTTAACTCTATTACACAAATCAGTAATAATTTCATCTTGTCCTAAAACTATCTTTTTTAAACTTTTATCTAAGTTATTTATAATTTTCCTACTACTTTTATTAATCTCATAAACAGGTATCTTAGTCTTTAAATATATAACATCTGCAACCATCTCTTTAGTTATTTTTTTAGGCTTTCTCTTAGTCATTAAATTAAGTTCCAAGTCATTCTTCTTAGTAAGTAACTCTTTTTCTTTCTCTTTATAAGTAGAAGCTAAATCAAAATCTTGTTTTATAATCGCTTTCTTCTTATTACTTATAACTTCCTGAAGTTCTATATTTATCTTTAAAAGTTCAGTATCATTCTTACTTTCTAAAAGTGATGCTTTAGTACAAACTTCATCTAAGATATCAATAGATTTATCAGGTTGATAGTATTCATAAATATAAGTATCACTAAGTTCTACTATTAAATCAATAATATCATCACTAATACTAACAAAGTGATAGGCTTCATATAAAGGCTTTAGTTTTTTTAATATCTCTTTAGTCTTATTAGTACTAGGCTCTTCTATCATAATAATTTGAAATCTTCTATTTAAGGCTTTATCTTTCTCTATAAAGTTATGATATTCATAAGTAGTAGTCGCTCCAATTAACTGTATCTTACCTCTTGCTAAAGCAGGCTTTATAATATTAGATGCATCAATCGCCCCTTCCGCACCACCAGCACCTACTATCGTATGGACTTCATCTATAAAGACAATAATATCATCATTCTCTTCAAGTTCTTTTAATATCTTAGAAACCCTCTCTTCAAACTCTCCTCTATATTTTGTCCCTGCTACTAAACTAGCCATAGGTAGTGAAAGAATAGTCTTTCCTTTAAGTGGTTTAGGAACATTACCTTCTACTATTCTTCTAGCAAGTTCTTCAACAATAGCAGTCTTCCCAACTCCTGCTTCCCCAATCAGTAAAGGATTATTTTTACCTCTCCTACATAATATCTCTATTAAACTTTTAATCTCATCATCACGCCCTATAACAGGATCAACCTCATTACCTACAATCTTTTTATTAAGATTAACAGCAAAGTCTTCTACAAGCAACTTTTTGTGTAAGGCTTTATTACTAACTTTAGAGTCTTTTGATATAGAGTTATATATCTCATCTACATCTATATTAAGACCTATCAAAAGTCTAATCGCAACCCCTTCTCCTTCTTCAAGTATTGCAAGTAATAACTCATTAACACTAACTTCTACCTCACCTTTCTCTTTACTATTTAATATAGCAGTCTCTATAACCCTCTTTAACAAAGGAGTATATAAAAACCATTCATTAGATTCTTTACCTACCCCCACTATTCTAATAAGTTCCTTCTTAAATACTTCATAAGTTATATTGTATGATGCTAGTACTGATACTATCTCTAAATCCTTCATTGAAAGTATAGAAAGAAATAAATGCTCACTTCCAACATAAGGATGTCTTAAATTATTCATCTCTTTTTTTGCAAGTATCAAAGCTTTCTGAGCTTCTTCACTAAATCTTGAAAACATAAAATTCCTCCAATCTAATAATATTGTAAAGATTTTTACTTACTCTAATCAAGAAATAGAAGCCCCAAAAAACTGACAAAAAAAAGACCCCTAAGGGTCTATATTACTATATGATTAGTAATAATACTGTAAATACAATAAATGCTAATACAAGTAATGCTACTAATAGTTTCCAAATATACTTAAACCAATCTTTATAAGAAGTATTAGTATAAGCAAGTGTTGCCATTAATGGAATACTAGTAGGAGCTACTAAAGTAACAATACCATATAAGCTCTGGAATATTACAGCAATAAGTTGATAATTATTAGTATCAGTAACCACACTTACAAAATATGGTAATACACTATAAAATGCATAAAGTGGATCTCCGTTAAAGATACTAGAAATAACTACAACTAAACCAGTAGTAAAGATATTAAATCCTTTAGCTAATCCTAAAATAAATTTATAGATAACTAATTGATATGGATCATAAGTAGTAAGTACTAAACAAGTATAGATTAGTATTACAATTAAAGCAGGTACTAATGCGCGTCTTACACCTTTACCAAATCCATCAAACACATCATCCCATTTAATTTTATAAACAAATTTAAGGATAATGATAGCAAGTAACATTAGAGTCACTAACTCTACTAAAGTCCAATATCCAAAAGCACTGATTGCCCCTAAAATCTTACCAAAGATAGGGAAACCAAATAATTCAAACTCTGTAATAGCAGTAGTTACATCATCAAATAAAGTTATACCGAAAGCACCATTCCAAGGAATAAATCCTAAAATTGTAACTATTAGCATTAAATCTAAGATTAAAACTAATGGCCATACTCTAACTTTATGTTTTTTATCTTTAGATTTACTCTTTTCTTTCTCTTTACCTTTAGTACTTTTTTCTTCTTTTACTAGCTTAACTTCTTCTGGGATAAACTCTTCTTTATCATCAACTTTCTTAGTACTAGCTTTCTTACCAAATTTTAAAACAAATAAAGCAAGTAAAACTACTCCTAAGACTAATAAAACAATTTTAGCCCAGATTAAATCTGTAAGTTCTACTGATAAGTATTGTTGTAATACTTGAGTTGTATTATAAGAGAATGTTGTTCCCATTAAACCTACAGCAACACTACCTGCAGTAACAGCAGTTGCAGCTACTTTATTATATCCCATCATAAGTACTAATGAAATAACAAATGGGAATAACATTAATAATGCTAATTGTAGTCCTGCAAATGAAGTTAAAAATGCAAATAAAGCCATAATTATAATTAAACATATCGCTTCTTTACCTTTAAACTTCTTTACTAAACTATCTAGCATTCTTCTATATGCTCCAGTTTTATATAAAACTCCATAGAATCCACCAACAACTAACACAAATAAAGCAACATAACCAAAGTAACCAAATACAGTTGATTGATATGATAAAATATCAAATAAACCAACTTGATATCTACCAAGTTCTGTATACTCAGTTTGATAAGTTGCACAAGGTAAAATCCATGTTAACAAAGCAAATAAAAGTAATGTTATAATAACAACTTTAAGTGTATTATGCTTTTTCATATTTTTCTCTCCTTCCAACTATAATTATACGAAGAATTCCCTTAGTTTACAAGCTTTTACAAAACTTTTTAATGAAATTTTTGTGAATATTTAAAATTATCAAAAAATGATTTAAATAATTTTTTAGAATGTTCATCTTCTAAGTTAGATTCAGGATGCCACTGTACTCCTATTATAAATTTCTTATCTTTAAGTTCAACCCCTTCTATTAGTCCATCACTACTTCTAGCGCTAACTAAAGTATTATCCAGTTCTGGAACATGATAGCTATGTCTAGAATTAACAGTTACTTTTTCCTCGCCTAAAATAGAATAAAGTTTACTATTCTTATCAATTATAACCGAATGAACATAATCCTTATTAGGCTCTAAATGATTAATAAGTGTATTATTTTTTATAGTATTATCATAACCTATTCTCTTTTCACCACTTAATACTTTACTTAAAGTTTGCATCCCTAAACATATTGCAAGTAATGGTTTATCATACCTAATTGCATAATCTATAACTACTTCATCAAGACTGTACCAAGTATCCCCTCCAGGTAAAATAAAGCCATCGCACAAACTTAGAACGCTCTCTAAATCTTTAATCTCTTCTTCACTATAAAGATTTTTGCAAGACAACTCTTCCTTATCAATAGGTAATATCAATAAAGGAATACCCCCAAACTTAATAACAGCAATTCTAATTTCTTCAACACAAATAATATTAGATTCTCCACTATATAACCTTCCCACTATTCCAATAATAGATCTAATCTTAATCACCTCAAAATAAGATATGAAAAAAGATAAGAATATTTAACTCTTATCCTAATGTTTTAACTTTATCTTTGAGTATGTTAATATCATAATTAACTCGTTCTTCATCAGATATAAATGGTAGAAACACCTCCATATTAGGTAACAATTCATTATTATCACTAAATATATCTTTAGTAATATTACTAACAAGTTCTTCAATAGAAGTATTTTCAAAAAGATTAGAAACCGCTGAAGCACTTAAAATACCATTATATTTAAGCATTTTTTCCAAATCCATATTATAGAAAATACTAAGATAGCAAATTAGAGCTTTATATAAGTCACCATTAACACTACTTAAAACATCATTACCATCAGTATCTATTAATCTATATCTACAACTATATTCAGTACTACCAACAAAAGTTGAACTATCAAAATCAATTAAGTGTCCACCGTCTTTATTAATTAATAAATTATCACACTGAATATCATTAAAACACATGCCATAATCATGAAGCTCATTTAACTGTCTAGAAATATCATTGCATGCTTTAATTTTTTCTTCTATAGAAAAATTACTAGTTTTTGAAAAAGAAACTGCATCTTTAAAATAATTAATAACAACACCTTTAAAACTATCATTTATAAAAAACTCATCAATAGGAATACCACTACCCAAAATATAAAGTTTATTAATTAAATATTCAAGATTATCTTTAATTTCCTTTGTTAAAAAATAATAATTTTTAAATAGTAAATTACCTTTTCTTCTAAACTCTGCTGTTCGACTATCAAAAAGTTTTTCTAAACTAGAATACTTTTCTTCACTTATATTCATAACCAAATCCCCCAACATTAATTACTACTTATCTATAGGTTTCATTGTAGGGAATAATATAACATCACGAATACTTTCTTGCTCTGTAAAGAACATTATAAGTCTATCTATTCCATAACCAATACCACCTGCAGGAGGCATACCATATTCTAAGGCTTCGATAAAGTCCATATCAATATCATTCGCTTCTACATTACCTAAGTCTTTTTCTTTTAATTGTTCACGGAATCTTTCTAACTGATCGATTGGATCATTTAATTCAGTATAAGCATTAGCCATCTCTCTACCAGCAATAAATAATTCAAATCTATCAACAAATCTAGGATCATCTTTATTTTTCTTAGTAAGTGGAGAAATCTCTACTGGATGTCCATATAAGAAAGTTGGTTGAATTAAAGTTTCCTCTACATACTTTTCAAAGAAAAGATTAATGATATGACCTACTGATTTTTCATGTTCTTGAACTTCTATTTTATGTTCTTTTGCAAGTTCTAAAGCTTCATCAACAGTCATTTCTTTTTTAAAGTCAATACCAGTTACTTCTTTAATTGCATCAACCATACTAATTCTCTTCCATGGCCCTTTTACACTAATATCTTGATTATTCCAATGATAATCCATCTTACCAATAACATTCTCGGCAATATTAACAAACATCTTTTCTGTTAAATCCATCATACCTTCTAAATCAGAATAAGCTTGATATACTTCCATCATAGTAAATTCAGGATTATGTCTAGTATCCATTCCTTCATTTCTAAAGACACGACCTATTTCATAAACTCTTTCCATACCACCAACTAAAAGTCTTTTTAAAGGTAATTCTAAAGCAATTCTAAGGTACATATCTAAGTCTTGACTATTATGATGAGTAATAAATGGACGGGCAGAAGCTCCTGTTAATAATGTTGATAAAACAGGTGTCTCTACTTCTACAAAACCTTTATTATCTAAAAAGTTTTGGATAGAACGAATAATCTTAGGTCTTAAGAAAGCAACACGTCTAGACTCATCATTCATCATTAAATCAACATAACGTCTTCTATATCTTTCTTCAACATCAGTAAGACCATGGAACTTTTCAGGAAGAGGTCTTAAAGCTTTAACTAAAGGAGTATACTCTAAACATTTAATAGTAACTTCTCCAGTTCTCGTCTTCATAACCTTACCATAAACACCAACTATATCTCCGATATCAGCAGACTTAAACAATGTATAGACATCTTCTCCTACATCATTAATAGATATATATACTTGAATAGAACCAGTCTTATCTTTAATAGAGAAAAATGAAGCTTTACCCATCTTTCTAATAAACATAATTCTACCTGCTACTTTAACAGTATCAGTCATAGATTCAAAAGCATCATGATCTACACTTTCATACTTTTCTTTTATATCATTAGCATAATCTTCTCTATCATACCTACTACCAAATGGATCATATCCTAGTTCTCTTAATTTAAGAGCTTTATCTCTTCTAACTAATTCTTGTTCTGTTAATTTCCGCTCGTGCATAAAACATCCTCCTTCACTGTATCAGCTTGAACTACCTCAGTCTTACAAACTTTATCATGTAACCCTTGTGCATTTTTAGTAAATGCTATCATTATTAAACTAATAATAAGCACTAAATATTGAATAGTACTAAATAAACTACTAGTACTTAAATATAAATTTTTACTCAAGAAAAGTACTAAAACAATATTAATAATATTAACTAAAATACTATTATTAATCATACTTCTAATAAGCAAATCATTCATAGAAAGCTCTGTATCATTAGTTTTCTTTATTTTTATTTTCATTAACTTCTTACCAAAAGTCTGCCCATTATTATAACATGGATATACAACATAGTAAAGTAAGCTTATAACTATAGTAACAATAGAAGCAATAACGGTTTGTTTAGATATCTCATAACCTAAATCTACCATTTGATTAACATATTCTTCCATAGAAACGCTACCTTCAACATAACCTTCTAAAACTCTATTTTGCTCATCATAAAGTTTAGTAGCAGTATCATTCATAGGAATAAACATTGTAATAAGTGAAGTTATAATACTAAGTAGTACTAAATCTATTAGAAAAGCAAGTACTCTTTGACTAAACATCGCTTTAATATCAGGACTCTTTTTAACTTTATTTTCTTCCTGCATTTTTTTCTCTTCATCTTTAATTTTATCATAAACATTTTTCTTCTTCATAGACTTCCTCCTTAAACTTTTCTAATACTTGTAGTATATCACATATTTTAGTCATTTTATAAATTTTATTTTTAATTTCATTACTTCCTTTAACACCCTTCAAATACCAACCCACATGACTCCTTATTTCTAAGACCGCCTGTCTTTCACTTTTTAAATCTGCTAACATTTTTAAATGCTTTATACACATATCTATTTTATCGATAGTACTAGGAAGCGTATAAGACTTACATTCTAAGTAAAGAACTGTATTTCTAATAAGCCAAGGATTACCTAAAGCAGCTCTACCTATCATTACAGCATCACACCCTGTAAAGTCTAGCATCTCCTTAGCTTTCTCTGGACTAGTAACATCACCATTACCAATTACTGGAATTTTAACACTATTTTTGACATCACGAATTATATTCCAATCTGCTTTACCAGAATAACCTTGACTTCTAGTTCTACCATGTATACAGATAGCACTAGCACCTGACTCTTCACAAGTTTTAGCTATCTCAACTGCATTTATATGATTAGAATCCCATCCACTACGTATTTTAACAGTAACAGGACAATTAACTGACTTTACCACGGCACTGACTATCTCTTTTACCTTACTAGGATTTTTAAGTAAAGCACTACCTGCCTGAGCTCTTAAAGCAACTTTAGGAACAGGACACCCCATATTAATATCAATAATATCAGGTCTCATTTCTTTTTCTATATATTTAGCAGCCTCTACAAAACTATCTACATCACTACCAAATATTTGTTGCGTAATAGGACGTTCAACATCTTCCATATAAAGCATATCAATAGTTTTCTTATTATCATAACATATTGCCTTATCACTAACCATTTCAGCATAAATAAGACCACAGCCCATTTCTTTAACTATCTTACGATATGCACTATTACAAATACCTGCCATAGGAGCAAGTACAACTCTATTATCTATTTCTACATTACCTATTTTCCACATAAAATCACCTAACACTTGCAAAATATAAACTTTTATGTTACTATGAATATGTAAAAGAAATTTACATAAACTATTAAGGGAACGTTCAACATTGCCTTGTT
>CALVUY010000050.1 GCA_944363705.1 uncultured Bacilli bacterium
ACTACCCCTTCTTCTACTGCCGCAGCCGTTGTAACTATCTTTTGAGTAGAACCAGGTTCATAACTAGCCCATATAGGAAGGTTACGAGATAGTTCTTCTTGAGAATAATTCCCGTAATTATTAGGATCAAAATTTGGTCTAGAACTCATTGCCAGTATCTCTCCAGTTTTAGGATTCATTACAACAGCAAGAGCCATATCTGGATTAAACATATCAACAACATTATCAAGTTCACGTTCTATTGACTTTTGAATATTTATATCAATAGTAAGTTGTAAATCCATACCATCTTGAGGTTCTATATATAAATCAGTTAGTTCTAGTTTATTTCCCTTAGCATCACTAAAATACTTAATCGCTCCATTCTCACCCGTTAAATAATCATCATACTGTAACTCTATTCCAGATAAACCTTGATTATCTATTCCGACATAGCCTAGAACATGGGATAACATTTCTTCATATGGATAATATCTTTTAGACTCTTTAACTAAATAAACCCCGTCAAAGTTTAAGGCTTCTATTTTATCGGCAACTTCATAAGATAGTCTTCTACCTTCAGGATGAACTCTTTCAATAGATGTTTCTTTATAAACATGTTCTTTCATCTCATCAAAACTTACTCCTAAAATATCTGCTAGTTTTGTCGTAACCTCTTTTTTATTCTTAATCTGATTAGGTATTAAAACTAAAGATGTAGTTGTTATGTTATCGGCAAGAACTACTCCATTTCTATCAAGTATCCTACCACGTGATGCTTCAATAGGAAGATTCCTACTCCAAAGGTCACTAGCAAGAGTTGATAGTTTTTTATAATCTACTGCTTGAACATAAAAGACTCTTAAGACAATTATTAATAGAATACTACTAAATATTAAAAGAATAATTTTCATTCTCTTATCTATTCCTCTTGTAAACATAAAAACTCACTACCTTTCCAGTAGTAAGTTTATGTTTTTAAAATTATTATCATACTAATTCTTTAATCTTCTCATAATCTCTAGTTAATTCTTCTCTTAACTTAATTTTCTTACTTGCACTTTCATACTCAGTAATCCATTCTTCATATAATTCTAGTTCTCTTAAAATCTCTAATAGAATATATTCTTTTACTTCACTATTATAATGTATATAGTTTTTTTGATAATATTTAATACCTTCATCTACTTCAAAAGATGAGAAATATAATCTTGTAACAGTTTCTACATAAAGGTTATTATCTTCTTCTAAATAGTACATATCATGATAATTATATTTTTTTCCTAAGCCTTTAATTTTCTCTTTTACTTTAACAACTTTCTCATCCAACAAATTAATTGCTGTTAACTTAGATTCTTCTGTTCTTAAATTATCTATAAAGATATTTATTAGGACTTCATCTAGTACATCAGTATCTTTACAGTTATCTAATAAATCTATACATACCTTTATATTATTAATAGATTCTCCTGTAGATAAAACTCTTTTAAGAAGCATATCAAAGTATTCAGTTTGACTTACTCCTAAAGCTCTAAAAGTATCCCAATTAGTAAAAACTAAAGTATTAGTACCTCTACTAACTAATTCATATAACTCTATTAATAGTTTAGTACTTTTAACTCCTATATCAGTAGTAGGAATAGTTTTAATTAATTCTTTATAGTATCTTTTTGCTTTAAATCTCCAATTACTTCTTTCTTTTTTAGGAACAACTTTATTAGGGGAAGAGTAAAATCCCGCTTTAGCACAATCAAGAAAATATCTCATTTCACTACATAAATCATCGAAACTAACTTTCTTCTCTTCTTTCTTAGTTTTATTATTAATATCTTCTATAAACTTATCAATATCATAATCTTCTTTAACCTTTTTAGGAAGTCTCTTATATAGTTCTACTACTATATCAGTCATTTCTTTTTTATCATATTTTTCTAATGTCTTTCTTAAATCTTTTACTAGCATAATACTTCTCCTTAAAATATATTTTTAACTAAAAACTTCCCTTTATCAAAGTAAAAATCATCTAAAGTGTATTTATCTTTATTAAGTCCAAACAAAGCATGTATTTCCTTATTACTAAAATTATTAAAGGAATAAATAAAGATCTTTTCTAAAAATGGAAATTCTTCTATTAAACTATTAATTTTATCTATTGTATCAGGACTTATAGAGGTAAAGACTTCTCCTTTATTTATTACTTCAGCCTCTTCATCATCCGCTCCTTTTTTAGGAAACTCTAAATATTTTTTATCAACTAATTCGTTATTTATTTTTTTAACATTAACTGCAGTATTATTTTTTTTATTATAGTAACCCTTTCCTATAAAGGAACTTTCATAATAGCTTTTTACTATATTATTATCTATTATTTTCTCAGTTAAAGAGTGATGAATATAAGGATAATCATATGAATCAAATAAATTATAAATAATTTTTTCCTGATAATCTTTACCTTCTTCTAAATAATATAAAGGAAATCCTGCTTCTTGAAACTTCATAATATATTTTTTATTATCATCTTGATAGTTCAATATAGCATGTAAATTAGCTCTATTACCAAACTCATTATCTAATTTTATTGCAAAGTTTAAATCTCCTGTTAATTTGTCTCCTAAAGTAAATTTAAATGTATTACTAAAACTTGCAAAAAGACCAAATGTCCCAATAGTATCAAAAGATTCTACATCAGTTAAAGTGAATGCACTAGCATAATCTGTACTAGTTTTCAAATCTCCATAAATACTTTTAGATGTTATTTCTATTTTATCTTCATTAAATAGGACCCTACCTACTTCTTTCTCTTTATCTAAAATCTTTATCTCATCTTTTATAGATAGGTCGTTATAAACTTCTAAATTTAAATTAAATACACTTAAAAAAGCTTTAATATTTGGTATATTATATTTAATATCAAGTTTTTGTTTCATAAGATATTTCTCCTTTGACAATATAATATCATAGAAAAAGAACTTATCATATAGATAAATTCATTATTATTTTAAATCTTCATTATTATAAATAAAATCTACAATATTAACATTGTTAATACCCTCTACATTCTTTTTAAATATCATATCAAGTAAGAATAAATAACGTGGATACATATCCCTAATTTCATAGAATGGTCTATATTCTCTTATACTTGTCTTATCATCTTCAATATTTTTAGACACTTGAATATAATAATAATTATCATTTCCCTTTCTTGCTATAAAATCACATTCTAATTTGCCTATTTTACCAACACTTAGATGATAATCTTTACTAACCAGATAATTATGTAATATATTCTCAAGTACTGGTCCATAATTAATTCTATTATCAGTATTAAAGGTAAAATAAATACTAGTATCTGCTAAATAATATTTTCTTTCTCCATTTAAAACTCTTTTAGATTTAATATCAAAGGTATTACAAGGATAAATTATTTTAGCATTTTCTAAGATATTAATATATCTATTAATAGTTCGTATATCTATATTAATATTTTTACTCTTATAATACTTTTTTATACTATTAGCAGAAATCATAGTACCAAAATTATTTATAATAAAGGTTTGTATATTCTTAAAAGTATCTGTGCTTTTTATTTTTTCATTAACTTTAATATCTTTATTAAAGATATCATCTAAGACATTTTCAGTATATCTTTTTCTATCCTCTTCATTATCATATTTAATAGAGCCGGGAAATCCTCCATTTCTAACATAATTTTCAAATTCTAAATATATATTAGTATTTATTTCTTTATTAAACATTTTCTTCATCTCTATATATTCATAGAAATTAAGTGGTAACATTTCTATTTCTATTTTTCTACCAGTTAGTTTTGTAACAAGCTCTCCTGATAAAAGATAAGAATTTGAACCAGTTATAAATATTGACATATTTCCTATTGCTCTATATCCGTCAATTACTTCTTCAAAACCTTCTACATTTTGAACTTCATCAATAAATAAATATTTAAAATTATCATCTTTAAAAGAATTCTTTATTAAATCTTCTAATTCTTTAGATTTTTTTATAGTATTAAATGGTGGAACATCTAATCTAATATAGATTATATCTTTATCTAATATTCCATTTTCTTTTAATTCTTCTATTACCTGCTTCAAAAGAAAAGATTTACCACATCTTCTAATACCAGTAATTACTTTTATAGTTTCATTATCATTATAAAAACCTCTAATTTTTTTTAAATAAATTTCTCTTTTATATATTTGTTCCATATTTTTCTTCTCCTTTCCTATATTCTACCATAAAAAAGCAAAGTTATCGACACTAATTTAGTATTTCTTGTCATTTTGGTGTCGATAACTTTTGAATTTTTATCCAAATAATTGAAAATTAATAATATTATGATTACTATCAACGTTAAATTTAACATTAACTTTTCTATTATTAAAAGAATCTTCAACCTCATTATCTAACAAGTATGTAATAGCATATCTCTTCTTTTCTTTTAATAAATCTTTTATATCAAGAAAAAAAGCATCATTTTCCTCATTATTTCTAACATTTCCTCTATAGTAACTTGTAACAAACACTTCCATATTATAAATTCTATCTGGATATTCAATAACAACATTACCAACTTCTTCTAAATTACAAACTTCTATTCCAGTTTCTTCTTTAACTTCCCTAATTGCTGCTTCTACACCTGTTTCTCCTTCTTCTATTTTTCCTCCTGGAATATCAATATACCCTATGTTTTCTTCTTTATTATCGTATACATAAAACTTTATTACCAGCAACTACAAACACTCTTACAGCATTCCTAACTTTTTTCATAGTTCAAAATCCTTTCTAATTTTATCAAAACTCTTTAAACAGTAATTAATGTTTCTTCTAGTATATTAACTATTATTTTAACAGAATCTATTACATCAACAAAATCTATACCTTTAGCATATGTATTTTTATTTTGATATTCACTCCATAGCTTTTTAAGAGAATCATTATTGTATAAATCGTCTATAAGATTAACAAATTCATCTATATCTATTAAAGTATCTATCTTTTTAAAAGTGTTCTCGATTGCTTTTACCAATAATTTTTTATCTATAATATCTTCTTTAAAATTAAATAACATATAAACATCGTAAAAGTCTTTTAAACGAGTATTTAAAATACCTCTTGAAATAATAGAATGAAACTTTTCAGCTAATATTGTTTCAATGTTATATGCCATAATAGGTATTTTCTTATCTTCAAAAATTGAATTATAACTAAATTTTATTTCTCTAGGTGTTATTTCATCACCAGTTGTTAGTTCAACTGTAATATAAGTTTTATTATTACCTAACTTTGATAATATATTTAATCTAAAACCGCCATACTTATCTTCTAATCTAATATCTTTAATATTAATAAGTTCAAATGAAACTCCATCATCCAAATCAATGCTAAATATTTCCTTAAATATTTCTTTAATTATATTTTCAGAAAGAGGAATACCTTTTAACGTTGCATCCATATCTTTAGTAGTTCTATCATCACTACCAATAATTGAAGTTAAAACTAATCCACCTTTTAATATAATATAGTTTTTATATTTACTTTTAGAAATTCTTTCTAATAATCTTTCAAAATAAAATAATTGAAAGTAAATTTGTGATTTATATGTACTACCTAATGCTTTTTTAGAAACTAAACTTTTTAATTTATCTTGATTAATTATAACAACACCTCCATATATTCTCTTACTTTCTTTTCTACATTTAATTTTTTCGCATATCTCATTAATTTATTAAAATCTTTATTTTTTAATCTTGAATATTCTTTTAAAGCTTTAACAAAAATTTCAATATCCATTTTATTCTTATTTTTAATAATATCACAAATTGTTCTTTCCATATCATATGTTTTTATTTTCATTCCAAAAGGAGATTCAATTTCTATCATTCCTAAATCGATGTTTTCTTTTTTTACATAATGAAGACAAACATTAGGCATATCTTTATAACAATTACCATATCCATAAGGTAAAGTAATATCATAAATTAAAGGAGTTCTATCAGAAAGATTATGAAAATAAAGTGCAGTAGCATCTGAAAACACTGCTTTCTTACATTTTGAAAGAATAATATAGAAATCATCTGAAAAAGTATTGGGTAAAATATAGTAACCTCTAGATGCTCTACTTAACTTTTTTTCCTTAACTAAAGATGTTAAAAAACGACTGTTTATATTATACTCAGTCAACTCTTTCGTTGTAATATAACCACCATTTTTACTAGCAATATTTAAAATTTCTTCTTTCTTTTTCATAATAATCCCACCTACATCATTATTGTATCATCATATTCTATTTAGGTAAAGACTAAATTCGTATTTATGCACAACATTTTTGCTTTTTGTGTATAAATACGAGCAAAGAAAAAAGTATCTATATTTCAAGATATTTTAAGCATACTTCTTTTTCTTTAATATTTTATATATTTCATAAACAATTACTAAGCTAAAACAAGAAAGTCCTAATAAGAATACCATTACATAGAAAAGAGAATCTTTTAAAAGTATCAACGTAATTAAGCTACTAACTACTAGTCTTCCTATTTTTCTTACATAATTTAATTTGTTTATTACCACTTCATGATCTACTGGATTAGTATTATTAAGTAATAAGTCTTTAATATAATTTTCAAAAGGATCTTTAATTCCTAAAAACATACAAAAACCTATACTCATTAAAACAATTCCAACTATTTTAGGAGTTATAAAACTACCTAGTATTATTAAAGAAAATGATAATATTAAAACATAACCTACAATAGATAAAACTCTATTTTCATATTTATTATAAATATTTATAAAAGAATAATTAACAATTACTCTTGTAATTCTAGAAGCACTAATAATTATAGATAAATATATCGCTACATCATTAATAGAAAGAAAACTTCCTAAATTATACTGAATAAATAACTGCGCATTATTTTGTCCTAAATCAATAATAGCATAAGTAATTGAAAATAAAAGTAAGATTAAAAATACTAAATGTGTTGTTTTAATTTTTCTTTTACTATTTTTTATTACTCTATTAGGAGTTTTTACTTCATATAGAAAATTAACCAAAATAATATTTATAAAACAAAAGATTAAACAACATATCATAGGTAAATAATTATTCAAATTAAAAAGAATTCCTGATACAAAAGTTGTAAACATTGCAACTACAGCATAAATTAAAGAATGATAACTCTCTATTTCTAATTGTTTTTCTTCTTCGTGTAAGAATAATAAATTTTTTCTTAGTAAAACTGTATCCATCTTTTTAAAGTAATAAAATGCTTCATAGAATATATATCCTAATAAAGTAGTTATATAATTTACACCAAAAGTTATTAAGAAGGCTCCCAAGAATAGAAAAATCACCCCTAATTTTACAGAGTTTAAAGCACCTATTTTATTAATTATTTTCATAACTAGAGGATTTAATACAATCATTACTAACAAACTAATTGTTGTAAAGGAACTAATTTCTAAAGCACTGAACCCTTTTACTTCAGTTAAAAATAAAGTATTAATAGCAAGAAAGAAGATAAGGTCACTTGAAAGTCCTGCAAATAGAGGATAGATTTTATTACTTAAAATTATCCTCTTCTTATTTACTACCATAATACTAACTATCCATTCCTAAATGTCTTTTAATCGCTTTAAATATTTCTACTATAAGAATTGGTGATAAAGATAATAATATAACTATTAACCATTCATTTACATTTAATACACTAAGTGAGAAGAATTCTCTTATTGGTGTTACAAATAAAACAATTACAAGGAAAATAATTGATCCTACCATAGAAAGGAATAACATCTTATTTCTTGGATAGTCTTTACTAAATAGAGATGTTATACTTGAACTTTGATTTAGAGAATGGAATATCTGTGATAGGCATAAAACAGTAAAGGCCATAGTCATACCTACATCATAACTATCATTTGATCCTATAAAGTATGCGACTAAAGTAATAATTGCAAGGAATACTCCATAGAAACCTATTCTAAAGACAAGACCACGCTCAAATAGACTTCCCTCTTTAACTGGTTTATGTTTCATAACATTAGGACTTGCTGGATCTATTCCAAGAGCAAGGGAAGGAAGAGTATCAGTTACAAGATTAATAAATAAAATATGAACAGCAAGTAAAGGACTTGGTAAATTAAATAGCATAGATACAAATATAGTTAATACTTCTGCAATATTACCTGCTAGTAAGTATTGTATTACTTTTTGAATATTACGATATACTCTTCTACCCTCTTTAACTGCTGCTTCAATAGTTGTAAAGTTATCATCTAATAAAATCATAGCAGCGGCATCTTTTGCAACATCTGTACCAGTAATACCCATGGCAACACCAATATCAGCTTTCTTTAAGGCAGGAGCATCATTAACACCATCCCCTGTCATTGCAACTATTTCTTTATTTTTCTTTAAGGCATTAACAATTCTAAGTTTATCTTGTGGTGTAACTCTAGCAAAGACAGAAATATCTTTAATGGTATTACGAAGCTTTAAATCACTCATTCTACTGAGTTCTTCACCATCTACTACTACATCACCTTTTTTATAGATACCAAGGTCTTTAGCAATTGCTTTAGCTGTTAATTTATGATCTCCTGTAATCATAATTACTCTAATACCTGCTTCATGACAAGTATTAATAGCGTGTTTTACTTCAACTCGAGGAGGATCAATTATTCCCATAATACCAATAAAAGTTAAATCTTCTTCTATCATATCTCCTTCTTTAGGAAGAGTCTTAATATTTTTCATGGCAAAGCCTAATAGTCTTAAGCCCTTACTAGACATAGTAACACAGTAATCTTTTATTTTATCCTTATCTTCATTAGTAAGTTTAACTAACTTGCCATCAACACTAGCATAACTACATACATCTATTAACTCTTCAGGAGCGCCTTTACAATAAAGTAAATATTCTTTTTTATCTTTAATAACAACACTCATTCTTTTTCTAATAGAATCAAAGGCTTGTTCATATAAAACTTTATTACTTTTTATATCTTTAATATCATAACCATTATTTTTAGCATAAGTTAATAAGCACCCTTCTGTAGGATCTCCTATTACTTTATCTTTATCAATATAAGCATTATTACATAAACAAGAACACTTTATTAAGTCATCATTAAAAGTATTAAGATCATTTTTATTAATAATATCACTATATAAAGTACTTTTTACAACTGTCATTTTATTTAAAGTAAGAGTACCAGTCTTATCAGAACAAATAACAGTTGCACTACCTAAAGCTTCTACAGCAGGAAGTTTCTTAACTAAAGCATTTTTCTTAGCCATACGAGATACACCTAAAGCCATTACAATAGTTGCAGTAGCAGGTAATCCTTCTGGTATTACAGAAATTGCCAAAGATATAGAAACCATTAATAAAGAGATAAAGTCTTTACCATATAGTAGTCCTATTATAAATATAAGAATAGCGACTAAAATACCAATAATACTTAAGACTTCTCCAACTTTATTAAGTTTTCTTTTAAGTGGTGTATCTAGACTATCAGTATTATCTAACATTGTTGCAATAGATCCTACTTCTGTATTAGAAGATGTTCCAACTACAACTCCAATAGCAGTACCATAAGAAATAATAGTTGATGAATAAACCATATTAACTCTATCTGCTAAAGTAGTATTTTTATCTAATATTGAACTAGCATCTTTTTCTACAGGAACACTTTCACCAGTTAAAGATGATTCATCTACTTTTAAACCATTCTCTTCTATTAATCTAATATCTGCAGGTACAATATTACCATCTTCTAGATAAACAATATCTCCAAAAACTACTTCTTTAGTTAAAATATTTTTCTTCTTACCATCTCTTATAACTGTAGTATGAGGAGCATTCATATTTTTTAAAGCAATAATAGCATTCATTGCTTTCTTCTCTTGAATTATACTAATTAAAGAATTTATAAAGATAATTGTTAATATAACTACCCCTTCTGCTAATTCTCCTAGTATAAAAGAAAGAATTGATGCCAGTAAAAGTATTAAAATCATCTTATCTTTAAGCCCATCTATAACCATTTCTAATATAGTTTTAGGCTTCTTAGCTTCTATTTCATTATAACCATACTCATCTAATCTTTTAGTTACTTCTTTTTCATTTAATCCATCTTTTTTACTACTTAACTCTTCTAAAATATCCTTACTACTCTTAGTATAAGCATCTTTCAATTTTATCTATCTCCTATCTTAGAAAGTATTGTACCAAAAATAAA
>CALVUY010000051.1 GCA_944363705.1 uncultured Bacilli bacterium
ATAGTATAATGTAATCATAAGAGGGTGATACTTGTGTCTTATATTAGTGTTAAGAATCTAACTAAAATTTATAAAATGGGGGAAGTTACTATTAAAGCCTTAGACAATGTTTCTTTTGATATTGAAGAAGGTGAACTAACTGTTGTTTTAGGGCCAAGCGGAGCAGGTAAGACAACTATATTAAATATCTTAGGGGGAATGGACACTGCAACTAGTGGTAAAGTTATTATAGATAATAATGATATTGCTAAATATAATAGTAGAAAATTAACTGATTATAGACGTTATGATATAGGCTTTGTCTTTCAATTTTATAATCTTGTAGGTAATTTAACTGCTATAGAAAATGTTTCTCTTGCTAGTCAAATATGTAAGAATCCAATGGATAGTGGTGAAGCTTTAAAAAGAGTAGGTTTGTTAGATAGAAGAAATCACTTTCCTGCCCAACTTTCAGGAGGAGAACAACAACGTGTTTCTATCGCTCGTGCTATTGCTAAAAATCCTAAACTATTACTTTGTGATGAACCAACAGGGGCTCTTGATTCTAAAACTGGTAAAAAAATTATAGAACTATTACAGGATACTTGTCATAAGACGAAAACAACAACAATTATTATCACTCATAATGTTATTATTGCTGATATTGCTGATAAAGTTATTAGAGTTAAAAATGGTAAAATAGAAAGTATTACTATTAATAAAAAACCTAAACTAGTTAAGGAGATTGATTGGTAATGTTAATCTTTAAGAATAGTTTTAGGAAAATTTGGAAGTCTAAAGGAAGATTTTTATCTTTAATCCTTATTGTAATATTAGGTACATCTTTCTTTGCAGGAGTTAGAGAAACTGCTAGTGATATGATTAAGACTTTAGATAATTATTATGATGAGACTAATCTTTACGACTTTAAGATAGTTAGTACTATGGGTCTTACAGATGATGATATTGTGTCACTAGAAGAGATTGATGGTATAAAAGAAGTAGAAGGAACTTATTCAATTGACACTCTAATAGATGGTGATGCAGTTAAAGTAAGTGCAATATCTGATATTAGTAAAGTAACATTAGTTGATGGTAGAATGCCTAAAAAAATAGGTGAATGTCTTGGTGAAGATGAATCATTTAAAATAGGAGATACTATTACAATAGAAGATGATACATATCTTAATAATAATACTTGTAAAGTAGTAGGAACTATTAATAGTAGTAGTTATATTTATGAAAATAAAGGAATATCTACAGTAGGTGATGGTAAACTTGATAGTTTAATTTATGTAGTTAAAGATAACTTTAAACTTGATTATTATACGGAAGTTTATTTAACAGTAGATAATGCTAAAGAAGAATTATCTTATAGTGATAGTTATGATGATATTATAAGTAAAATAAATAAAAAATTACAGAAGTTAAAACCTTTAAGAGAAACTGCTAGATATGAACAAATATTAAAAGAAGCGATGGATAAAGTTGCTTCTGCAGAGAATGAACTTAATAGGGTAAAGAGTGAAAATGAAACTAAGTTTAATGATGCATTAACTGAGTTAAATTCTAATAAAATAAAACTTGATGAAGGATTAGAAGCGTATAATAGTAATTTATATACTTTGAATAAGACAAAAGAATCTACAGAAACAGAACTTAATAATGGCTTTAGTGCTTTAGAAAATGCTAAGACAGAGTTTAATAATGCCTTATCAAACACTGGTCTTACAGTAGATAGTTTACAACCTACACTTGATACAATAAATGCTACTATAACAGAGTTAGAAAAACAATTAGAAGGTCTTGATCCTAGTGATAGTTTATATGAAACATTAAATGCTAGACTTAATGAACTTAAAAATAATAGGACTAATATAGAAACATTAATTAGTACTAATAAAACTTTAACTGAACAAGAAAATACTTTAAATAGTTCTTTAAGTACTTGGAATAATGAATATAGTAAAGCTTTAAAAGAATTAAATATTGCTAAAAAAGAAATAGATAATGGTTATACTGAATTAGAAAAAGGTTATGAAGAATATAATACTAATTATAATCTATATTTAGAAGAAGTATCTAATTATGAGAATGAGATAAATGAAGCTAAGAATGAAATTCAAAATATAGAGAAACCTGTTTGGTATTTATTAACTAGAGAAGACTTAACAGGTTATACTAGTTTTTATGAAAGTGCTACTAAAGTAGATTCTATCGCTGCTGTATTTCCAATATTCTTTATTCTAATAGCATTCCTTATGGCTTTTAATACGATGAATAGAATGATAGAAGAAGAACGAAGTGAGATAGGGGCCTTTATATCTTTGGGCATTAGAAAGTCTACTATTGCCTTTAGTTATCTATTATATGTTTTTATCGCTTGCATTTTAGGACTTGTTATAGGACTAAGTGTTGGTTATACATTAATACCTAGAATACTTTATACAGTGTATTCTGCATCCTTTACAATACCAGAACTATCTACTTATGCTAATCCATATGCTTGTCTAATTATTGTCTTAACAACAATTATCTTAATGAGTTTAGTAGTCTTTATTACTCTTATTAAAGACTTTAGATTAGCACCTGCAACTATATTAAGACCAGAATCTCCTAAGAATGGTAAAAAGATATTATTAGAGAGAATTAAACCATTCTGGAGATATTTATCATTTTCTTGGAAGATAACTTTACGTAATTTATTTAGATACAAAAAAAGAATCTTTATGACTGTTTTAGGTATTGCAGGATGTACTGCCTTACTTCTTACAGGTTTTGGTATTAAAGATAGTCTAAGTGATTTATTAGATATCCAGTATGGAGAAATAACTCATTATGATGCAACTTTAGTTTTAAATGATGATGTTAATGAAGATGATGTTACTAAAGCTTTAAGTGATAATAATATAACTAATTATATAAATACTAATATATCTAGTTATACTTTTAAAGCGAATAATAAGAACTTAGACTTTACCTTAATTGCCTTTATGAGTGATGAAAAAATCAATGATTATGTAACTTTAAAGTCTGTTGATGGAAGTAATTTAAACTTAAGCGATGATGGAGTTATTATTACAGAGAAAATGGCTGATTTATTAAATGCTAAAGTAGGAGAGAATATTAGCATTAGAAATAGTGATAACGAATTATTTATAGTTAAAGTCTCTGGAATATGTGAAAACTATATAAGTAATTTTATGTATATGAATAGTACTTATTATGAAGGAATATTTAATGATGAAGAATCTAACAGTTATCTAATTAATTTAAAAGATTCTACTAATGAAGAAAAACTATCTAATAATCTATTAGATACTGGATATTTTGGAGCGATACAGTATACTGATGATAATATGAAAATGTTTAATGATATTATCGCTGGTATGAATAATATAGTCTATCTAATAATAGCTTTCTCCAGTTTTCTTGCCATCACAGTTTTATATAATCTTACAATTATTAATATCAATGAAAGAAAAAGGGAGATAGCAACTCTAAAGGTCTTAGGTTTTAGAGATAGGGAAGTATCTAGTTATGTATATAGGGAAACTATTATTTTAACTATAGTAGGTATTATAGTAGGAATATTCTTAGGCTTTTCTTTAAATACCTTTATTTTAATGATTGCTGAGACTGATGAGATATTATTTATTAAAATAATTAAACCATTAAGTTATGTTCTATCATTTATAATTATTATAGTATTTAGTGTTATAGTCCAAGTAATAACGTACTTTATCCTAAGAAAAATAGATATGATAGATTCATTAAAATCAGTAGAGTAAAGTACATTTATTTTATAGGCTTAAAGGAGCATAATAAATAAAATAAATTTTATTTCGACCTTGCCGTTACCTCCAAGGATTCCTACTTCATAGATAAGGTATCCCTTATTCTCCATAGGCTTAAATTTCTTAAAACACTACCGTACTCAATAATCTTTATTATCAATTTCTTATCTAAAACGTTATTTAACTTTGGTAATGTAACTTTAATCCTTCAAATAATATGTTTAAACTAGCATTTATATCTCTATCATTATGAGTTCTACATTCTTTACAATCATACTCTCTTATACTTAAATCTTTTAACTTTTCATTTTTATAACCATAACGACTACATATTTGACTACTTGGATAATAAGTGCTTATCTTATAATAATACTTTCCTTTTATCTTGCTCTTCCATTTTATTAGAGAACATAATTTACTTAAACTTGCATCTGATAGACTTTTATTAAATGCTTTTTTCTTATCTTTAAACATATTTTTACTAATAAACTCTCTGTTACTATAATATCATGTTCATCTACTATTTCATTTGCTATATCGTTTAAATAATGTTTTCTATGATTCTTTATTTTAGCATATATTCTTGCTATCTTTTCTTTTGTCTTTAAATAATTTATACTTCCTTTTTCTTTTTGATAATTTAAATAATAGTTATAAACAAAACGACTACATCCAAGAGTCTTATGTATTAATATTCTTTGTTCTTCCGTTGGATATAACCTAAATTTATATGCTCTATATATTTTCATATGACGAACCCTCTTTCTTCTAATTCAAATGTACTATATAAAAAGGCTGTAATGAAATAAAATAAATTCATTACAGCCTTTTAATTTTATAAATGGTGTCCACGACGTGATTCGAACACGTGACCGATCGCTTAGAAGGCGATTGCTCTATCCAGCTGAGCTACGCGGACAAATAAGACATTAATAATATATAACAAACTTTTATTTTTTTCAAGAGTTTTTTGGCAATTTACATTATATTTTGTAAAAATTTCTCTTTTCATTGACTAAAAACCTTTAAAAGCTTTACAATAAATAAAAGAGGTGTTTTCTATGTATCGAAGTTATTATCGTAGACATATGATTAAAAGTACAATAATTATAATTTTTTTATTTGCATTTGCAATTGTTTCAACATATTTAATATATCATAATTTTTCTAATGAAAGAGAGAAAGATGTTGATACAGGAGAAATGGAAGTTATTTTTCATAGTAAAGATGGAAATAAAATTAATTTAACTAAATTTAATCCAGTAAGTGACGCGGTTGGTTTGAGTTCTACTGAATATGATTTTACAGTGAAAAATAGTACTGATAATAGTGTTAGATATAAAATAATTTTAGATGATAATATAAAAAGGATACAGAAAGATAATTGTGGTGATTATATTATTCCTAAGGATCTGTTAAAACTTTGTTTAAGAATTAATCATCAAACTCCTGTTGCTATGATTTTAAGTGAATATCAAGATAATGTTTTATACGAAGATACTTTAGAAGCTAATAGCGAAGAAGATTATTCTATTAGACTTTGGGCTATTAATAATGATTTTGTAATTGATAGGAATAGTCATTATCATGCAATTATCAAAGTGATTGAAGAGGGGGAATAGAATGAATTTGAATAATAAGGGGTTTGCTATTTCTACAGTTTTATATAGTTTGCTAATTATGGCAACATTAATATTATTTTTATTAATAGGAAATCTTAGCTTTGAAAGAAGAACTACTAATGAATTGGTATCTAATATTCAAGGTGAATTAAATAGTTTTGCTGAAGAATATGGTACTTCATCTAGTGTAACTACTTTACTTTCTGAAATTTTACTTGCCTATGTTGGTGAAAATGGAGGTTATTATGATGATGGTACTGATACTTTTATAACTGGAGAAAATCCTAATAATTATATCTGGTATAGTGGAAAATTATGGAGAGCAGTTAGTGTAAACAATGCGGAAAAAACAACAAAATTGGTAACACAAGATAATATAAGTTCAATTAGCTTTGATGATGATAGTAGTGCTTTTTCTGGAAGTAATATAGAAATGTGGTTAAATGACACTTCTGTAGATGGTTTTCTTGGAAATTTAAGAAGTCCAGAGTCTTTTATTAAAATGGATAGTACTTGGAATGCTACTGTAAGTAATGGTTCTTCTAGACCAGAAAATACAACTACAGCAGAAGTAACAGTGGGACTATTAAATACATATGAATATAATCAAAGTGGAGGGCTTAATGGTTATTTAAATAATGATTTAGATTGGTGGACTTTAACACCGGATTCTGATGGTTCTAGTGTTTATGCTGTTGCTTATTATAGAAGTAATACAGGTGTTGTTTATTTATATAATATAAAAAATGTTAAGGGTGTTCGTCCAGCGATAAATATAAAATCTGATGCGAAAATAGTAGGTGGAAGTGGTACAGCAGAAGATCCATATCGTTTAGAGGGAGATAATGATAGAAATCTTACAGGTACTGCTTTAAATACAAGATATAGTGGAGAATATATAAGAATGGGTGTGAGATCTGATGTCTTATATAGAATTGTAAGTCATGAGACAGAAAAATTGACTAAAATTACAACTGATAAATCTTTAACTAATACAATAGCATATGGTTCAACACCAACCTTTAGAAATAGTACAATATATATGTTTTTAAATGGCTATATTTATAGTAGTTACTTTGATTACTTTACAGATGATGAAATAAATATGATAAGTGATAATACTGTATGGTATCAAGGCATGGTTGCTGAGGGTAATAATTATAGATTATCTAAATATACAGATATTGATATGTCTTCGTTAACAACTTCTGTTGTTTCTGCAAAAGTTGGTTTATTAAGAATGGGAGAGTTAATGAGTTCACAGCAGTTTACATCTAGTTCTGAATATGATAGTAATAGTTATTGGCTTATTACACCAGTTTCTTCAGAAAGTATATATTATATGAACGGTTATGGAAATATAAGTACTATTAGTTTTAGAAGTAGTGGAGGATCTACAACTTTATCAGCTAAACCAGCCTTTAATCTAAAAGAAAATGTTATAATAACTGGAGGAGATGGAACTAAAGAGAATCCTTTTACATTATCCGTTCAATAATGTTATCTGTTTATATACGAGTTTTGGTAATTATATTAAGGTTTCGTTTGTATAATGAACTGATAACATTAATTGCATATTTCAATGAAAAAGGTAACGAAAGGTAATTAAACGTTTTATGCCTTTCTTAATATTTTAGATATATATTACAAATATAAATATTATAAAGAACCTTAATTGTTACTATTATGATTTATAATAATTATTAATTTTACTTTAAAGTTCACAATTATAATACATAATTATATATAAACGAAATATTTAATATATACTGAACCAGTTATTAAGTCTATAAATATTATCTGTTCAAAAATAAAAAGAAATCTAGTTTTTATGCTAGATTTTTTAGCTTGAACAGATAACATTATTCAACGGATAATGTGAATTATCTGTTTAAACAGATAATTTACAATAGATTTAGGTTAAATATGGAAACAAAAAAAGTTAGCAAAAAGAGTTGACAAGTGCTAACTTTTTACATATAATGATATTGGCAGTGGAAAAATATGATTGCTAAAATTAATATTTAATCAGTTAATCAGTGCCTAGGAGGTAGTTATGCTTAGTGAAAGACAAAAGAAAATATTGAAATTAATTGTTGAGTCTTATATTAGACAAGCTAAGCCTGTTAGTAGTAATCAACTTTGTAAAAAACTTAAGTGTTCCAGTGCTACCATCAGAAGTGAGATGGCTAGTCTTGAAGATTTAGGCTACCTAGAAAAGACTCATACTTCTAGTGGTAGAGTGCCTAGCGAAGAAGGATATCGATATTATGTTGATAACTTAATGGAAGCTAAGAAGATGAATGGAGAAGAAATGTTAAAATTACAGATTATTTTCCATAATCAATCATTAGAATTAAGTGATTGTATCAATAAGAGCTTACAAGTTATCTCTGATATGACTTCTTATACAGCAGTAGTATTAGGTAAAGCGAGTCATGAGAACTTACTTAAAGAAGTTAGGGTTGTACCACTTGATGCTAACCATTTAATAGTAATAGTAGTTACTGATAAGGGTAAAGTAGAACATAAAAATATTACCTTAGATAATGTTAGTCCAGAAGATATTAAAAAGACAGTAGAACTTATCAATAACTTAATAGTCGGTACACCTATTGATGAAGTTAGTACTAAGTTGGAGTTTGAGATTAAACCTATTATCTCTAAATATGTAGAAGGGCATCAACAATTATATAATGCTATTTATAATGTCTTTAATGATATTACTAATACTGATATTAATGTTGTAGGTAGAACTAAGTTCTTAGAACAACCTGAGTTTGATAATGTTGATAAGATTAGAGACTTATTTAAGAAACTTGATGATAAAGACATATTACAAGAAATTAAGAGAGATGACTCTAATAATATTGAAGTCTATATAGGTAGTGAAAATAAACTTGATGATGATGTTACAATTATTAAGACTAACTTTAAGACTGATAGTGAAGAAGGAACACTTGCTATCATAGGACCTAAGAGAATGGAATATGATAGAGTTGTTAGTATCTTAGAGTACTTAAAAGAAAATATAGAAAGGTAGTGAATAGATGGAAACTAAGGAAGAAGAAGTAAAAGAGACTCTTGATAAACATGAGTGTAATTGTAAAGATAAAGATAAAGATAAAACTTGTGAATGTAAAGATAAGTCTAAGAAAAAAGATAAACATCATGAAGAGATTAAGAAATTAAAAGAAGAACTTGCTAGTAAAGATAAAGAAATAAGTGAGTTGAATGATAAGATTAGATATCATCAAGCAGAACTTATTAATTATCGTAAAAGAAAAGAAGAAGAAGTTACTAATAGATTAAAATATGCTAATCAGGATTTGATTAGTGAACTTATTCTAATATTAGATAACTTTGAGCGTGCTATTAGACTTGATGATAATGATTTAAGTGATGAGTTATCTAAATTCTTGAAAGGATTTAAGATGATGTATGCTAGCTTTGATGATGTTTTGAAAAAATATGGTTTAGAAGAAATAGAAGCAGAACATAAAGAGTTTGATCCTAATACAATGGATGCTTTAATGACTGATAATGATAAAGACTTTAAAGATGGAGAAGTTCTTGAAGTATTGCTTAAAGGTTATCGTCTTAAGGATAGAGTTATTAGACCTGCTTCTGTTAGAGTAAATAAACTAGAAGAAGAAAATAATGATAATAAAGATAATAATGAAGAAGGAGAGGATATAAATGAGTAAAATAATTGGTATTGATTTAGGTACAACTAATAGTTGTGTCTGTGTATTAGAAGCTGGGGATGTTAAAGTTATCCCTAATGCGGAAGGAGATAGAACTACTCCATCTGTAGTAGCTTTCAATAAAGATGGAGATAGGATAGTAGGAGCTGCTGCTAAAAGACAAGCGATTACTAATCCAAATACTATTTCATCTATTAAAAGATTAATGGGTACTGATAAGAAAGTTGAAGCTAATGGTAAGAAATATAGTCCTGAAGAAGTTTCTGCTATGATTTTAAGTAATCTTAAAGAATCTGCTGAAAACTATTTAGGAGAGAGCGTTACAAAAGCAGTTATTACTGTTCCAGCATACTTTAATGATGCCCAAAGACAAGCTACTAAGAATGCTGGTAAGATTGCAGGGCTTGATGTTGAACGTATTATAAATGAACCAACTGCTGCTGCCCTAGCATATGGTCTTGATAAACAAGATAAGAATCAAACAATCTTAGTATATGACCTTGGTGGTGGTACATTTGATGTATCTATTCTTGACCTTGGTGATGGTGTTGTAGAAGTTAGATCTACTAGTGGTAATAACCATTTAGGTGGAGATGACTTTGATGAAAGAATTATTGACTATCTTGTTAGTGAATTTAAGAAAGAAAATGGAGTTGACCTTACTAAGGACAAAATGGCTATGCAACGTCTAAAAGAAATTGCTGAAAAAGCTAAGAAAGATTTATCTGGTATGACAAGTACACAAGTGTCTGCACCATTTATTTCTCAGGGAGCAGATGGTCCACTTCATTTAGATATGACATTAACTCGTGCTAAATTTGAAAGCTTAATTAGTGATTTAGTTGATTCTACATTAGAGCCAGTTAGAAATGCTTTAAGAGATGCAGATATGAAAGCTAAAGACTTAGATAAAGTTATCTTTGTTGGAGGTTCAACTAGAGTACCACTTGTTTATGAAACAGTTAAGAAAGAACTTGGTATGGAACCATCTCGTGAAGTTAATCCTGATGAAGTAGTTGCTATGGGTGCTGCTATTCAAGGTGGTGTCTTAACAGGTGATGTTAATGATATCGTTCTACTTGATGTTACACCATTATCACTTGGTATTGAAACATTAGGTGGAGTTATGAC
>CALVUY010000052.1 GCA_944363705.1 uncultured Bacilli bacterium
GAGTCTGGGCCGTGTCTCAGTCCCAGTGTGGCCGATCACCCTCTCAGGTCGGCTACGCATCGTCGCCTTGGTAAGCCATTGCCTCACCAACAAGCTAATACGGCGCAGGCTCATCTTCAAGCGAAGCTTTAAAGGCTCCTTTTAATATATAAGGACGTATCCAAATATATATCATCCGGCATTAGCAATCATTTCTAACTGTTATTCCAAACTCGAAGGCAGATAACCCACGTGTTACTCACCCTTTCGCCACTAAGTGGGAATCCAAGTCCGAATCAGTGCAAGCACATCATCTTCATTGGGCCACTTCGTTCGACTTGCATGTCTTAGGCATGCCGCCAGCGTTCATCCTGAGCCAGGATCAAACTCTCAATAAAAATATTTAAAAGTTTAATTATTATCATTTAATCCCGACAACTCAAAATTGACGTTTTGCTTAGTTTTCAAAGAACATTTTTTGCTTTTTTCTCAAGCTGCGTTTTTAATATACCAAATTGTTTTTACTTTGTCAACACTTTTTTTAATTTTTTTATTGACTTTTTTTCTTTGATATATTTGACACTGACAATTAATGTCAACGCTCTTCCACTATATCAATTTAAAACTTGTTTGTCAACACTTTTTTTACTTTTTTTCGACTTTTTTTGACTCACAATTAGTTCTAAATTTCAGTGACGTTTTCTAATATATCAGAGCCGGTTCTTCATGTCAACACTTTTTTAATTTTTTTTATAATTTTTATTATTTTCTAAATATAAGTAATATTTTACCCACTTTTCTATCTCATTATTATTAAAATATTTCTTTTTATTTCGTATTTCATTTATTAAATCATTTAATTGTTCTTTTATTATGTAATCTATTTCTTTTGGATATTTAAACTTGTTCTTATGATATTTGTATTCATTTTTATCTACTACTTTAAAAGCTCCACTTGAAAAAACTTTAACATCTAAATCATAATCAATATATTTTATTGTATTATCTTCTATTATTATGGGGCTTGCCATATTACAGTAATAACATATGCCTCTTCCTTTATATTGACCAATGATGTTGTACCACCTATTTAAAAAGAAATATAGAATCGCTGGCTCTTTTGTTTTCCATGTATGACCATCTTTTTCTGTAACGGTTGTGCAATTATTAGCAAAAACTAAAATTCCTTTTTTAAAATCAAAATTTAGAAGTGTCGCTTCATCCCATGCTTTATAGATTTGTCCATTATGTTTATAACTATGTATTTGATACTTATGCCCTATTTTTAATCTTTCCACTTTTAACACCTCCTTTATCAATTAAAAGAAGCAAGTGATGCTGCACTTACTTCTTTCCAAAATATCTTATACCCCAACATCCTATTAACAATAATATTATAGCAAGAACTACCCAAAAGACTGGTTCAGATGTATATGAAGATAAAAAATCGTTTATTTTTATGGTTAAATCGTCTAATGTGTCTTTTAAATCTAATATTTGCACTTTATCACTCATCTTCCTTATCTACTTCTTTAACAACCTTAGCAGTTTTTGTTTTTTTACCTCTATGTTCTTTTCTATCAGTACTTATTTCTACACTAATATTGCTACTTTTTCTTAAAATGAAACTATTAACTATATCTAATATGGCATAGATTATCATAAAAAGGCCAATAAGTCCTGTTACAACTGCAGCACTTGTAAATGGATTAAATAAAATCACTACCCCACAGATTAAACATAATATAGCCATTATTAATGATGGTAAAAAATATCTATTATCTAGATTTTTTAAAACAAGGGCTTGTTGTACTTTGAAAGAACTACTTATGATAACAGCAATACCTACAACTATTGGGATAATACTACCAATAAACTCAGGTACTGTTACTAAAAATATTCCAGCTACAATACTAACAACACCATAAACTATATTTAATTGTAGAAAAACATCTTTTGTTTTGTTTCGTAAAAAACTTATGATAGCAATAACACCCAAAGCTATTAAAATACCACCTATTAAATATGATATTCCTACTAGTGTTTCACTTGATTTAAAGAATAATAACAATCCTAGTAGTAATAAAAATATTGAACTCAACAAAGATGGCCAAATTACTTTTTTAATTTCTACTTTCATCTTTAACCTCCTCTTTGTTATAGTTTATCACACTTTTAGTGTCTTGACTAGGTTCATTTTCCTCATGGTCTATATAATAGACTGTACTTATGTTTTCTGTTTTAGTTAATCTTTCATATATTAAAGGCTTTTTGCAACCAAAGAACTTTAAGAATATTTCGAAATAAGCATATATTGCAAATAGGATGTAAAATAATGTTATAAGGCCATTAATATATTGATTTAATTCTATAAAAATAATTGGGCCAAAGACTATACCAAAGTAAAGGATTACTTGTCTTATAAATATAGATAGGTGTTTATGTTTGTTTTTACTTTCTAATTTTATTTTGACGAAGTATTTTCCTAAAGTAAGGGAGGTTATAGTAGGTAAAATTACATAATAAATTGCTGTCATTATTATTAAAGGTAACAAAAAGTTATTAAAGTTTAATAAAGCAAGTATTATAAACATTATAGCTGCAAAGATAAAGATATCTATTAGAAAAGCTAGAAAGCGTCTATATATTGAGACTACTTTACCTTTTTTATAGGACATTTTATCTATTTCGTCTCTATTTGGTAAAAATATTGTAACAATCGGAGTAATTAAATAACCTATTAGTCCTCCTAAGGTATTAATTATTAAATCATCAACATCAAAAAGACGATATGCTTTAGGGTAAAGGCCATAAAGACCTGTAAGCTGAGTAATTTCAAAGTATAGACTTAATAAAAATGTATAAATGATAGTAGTATACCATTTTTTCTTAAAGTAATATCTTAAATAGATTCCAAAGGGTATGGTAATTGCAATATTAAAGAGTGTTGTATAAACTATGGGAGATTTTAAGAAAGATAAAACTCCACTTGTCTCTTTGAATGCCTCTATAAAGTCACCTATAAAGGTAAATGGTATTAATTGGGGAATTTTAGTTGGCATCATTAATACTTCTTCTTTACTAGGTAGAGGTAATATTACAAGAAAGTAAGCGGTTAATAGATATAGAATAAAAGTATAGACAATACTACTTCTAATTAAAGGTACTGAGCCGTACTTATGATATTGTATTAAAAGATAAGGTAATGTGATTAGAAAAGCTAGAAAGGGAAAAATAAGGAAAGCTGTTTTTATTGATTCTAAATATACTTCCATAAATTCTCCTAGAATAATTCTAATACTTCATCAAGACTAATAGTACCATTAAAATATTCAGTTAGTTTTTCTATAAAAGGAGATGTTTGATTATTCTTTTTTAATAGTTTTGTCAATGAATTAATAGCAATACTTCCTTCTACGGTATAATGTTTTTTATAAACATCAGCTTCATTCTTATTAGTATATAGTAAAACTCCATAACTATAGTTACGACTAGTTTTACTGTTACAAGTTAGTAAAATATCTCCTAGGGCACCATAACAAGTAGAAGTACTTTCTTTTCCTCCTAGTTTAGTTACTAAATCTTTAGCAAAGTTATATATTTTTGTTAAGTAATAAGCATTAGTAGAGTCGCCCCTATATTTACTATTAATACTTCCCATTAGTATTGCTAAAACATTTTTAATAACACCATATAGTTCTAATCCGATATAATCGTCTATTACTTCTATTTCAACGTTAGTATCTTTAAATAGTTTTAACATTAACTCTTTAGTCTTTTCATCTTTACTACCAAGTGTTAATCCTGCTTTACTATTAACGATAAGTTCTTTGGCAAAAGTTGGTCCTGCAAGATATGATACTTGTCCTTTTAAGCCTAACTCTTCATATATTTCTGTCATTAAAAGATCTGTATTCTTTTCAAGACCCTTAGATACTAATACTACTCTACTATTATCAGTTAGATAGTCTTTAATCCTTGTTAGGACCTCTCTTACATGATTGCATGGAACCGCTACAATAATTAAATCTGAATTATTTAAAGCAATACTCAAATCCATAGTAACATCAAGATTAGAAGCTAATTCTATTCCAGTTAAGACTCTATCATAAGAGTTATTATTAGTTATTTCTAAATATTCTTCTTCAAATGCCGTCCAAAAAATAATATCAGCTTTACTTTTTTCATGTAATAAATTTCCAAGAGCAAGACCAAAAGCTCCTGTTCCTAAAATTGTTACTTGCATATTATCACCTTCATATTAATGATACTAACATCTTCTCTTTTTGACAAGAAAAATAATCTTACTAATTTGTAAGATTATTACTTAACCTCTGTTCCACCAAAGATTGATATACAGTTAATTGTTAAAGTTGAAACCTTCTTTTTATCAGTAGTAATTGATTTATTTTCATTACCTCCAAATAGCGAGAAAGAATTAAATTTCACTTTAAAATTATCATTTACAAAAATACTAGTCCCACCAAAAATAGAATAAGCATTAATAGTTATATCTTCTTTTAACTCTACTCCTCTTAAATCTAAGTCAACTCCTCCAAAGATACTATAAATATTAGCACCTTTAAAGTTAGTATCTGTTACTCTTTCTTCTAAACCACTAAAGATACCATAATAGTTTTTTAGATTATTATCTTTTCTTTTAAAAACTTTTTTTACTTTTAGACTTTCTATTACAATGAATATTCCTATGATTATTAAAAGAATAGGAAAGAAGGCTTTGCTTAATGGGTCTTTAATAATATTTAATTCTTCTAATAAAAACCAAGTTCCTAAATATAAAACAGTTGTGTTTGCAAGAGTAAATTTCTTACCTCTTATAATATAGTATAGAGATGATGCTATTAAAACTAGAGGTATTAAGTAAGAAAAATCAATATTAAACTCTGGAGCGATTATTGATATTAAAAATAAAGCTCCTATTAAAATAAAAATTAAACCTATAAACATATTTAACACTCCTTTTAATAATTATATAAGACTTAAGGATTATTATCAACTATTATACATAATTTAATCTTTTTTACCAATACTATTATTAGTCATATAACCAGTAGTCGTATAGCCATGGTTATTGTTAAAATTAGTTTGAGGGCGATAAAATGAATAAAGATGGTATTGAGGTTAGAATTGGCGACAGTGCTTTTTACTTCAAACTCGGCAATATACTTGCTAAGAGGAAGATAAGTAAAAATAAACTTAGCCAAGACACAGAAACTGATTATAAAGTTATTACTAGATATATTAATGGTGATTTAACAAGATTAGATATTAATATCTTGGAAAGACTTTGTAGTTATTTAGAATGTGATATCTCTGATATTATCGAACTTAAAAAAGATGTTTTTAAGTAAAAAAGTTTAAGATTTTACTCTTAAGCTTTTTTCTTTTTAGGAATAAAGTGTTCTATTCCTTTATATTTATCTCGTTTTTTAATATAGAAGTAACCTAGGATAGAGAAAGTTACCGCTCCTATAAAATTAACTATTAAATCTTCCATAGTATCAATTAATCCTATATCTAGATAACCATCAGGTATTGTTATAGTGTCATTACCATAATGAATTGAAGTATCATCTATACCTGTAATAATTTTAGGATCAAAAGCATTGGCATTTGTTAAATTAACTGATGATATTTTATTTACAACTGTATCTTTCTGCATATCAGTACTTAACAGACTATCAGCGGTATATTCAAAGAATTCCCATGCTACTCCTACAGTCATAGAAAAACAAAATGATACTAAGGCAACAAAGATAGGACTCATTTTAATATGAAATTTATCAGTACTATTTAAAATATCAATTAAGGAAAAGCCTATCGCTGCTGCTAGGAAACCATTAAGAGTGTGAAGAATCATATCCCAGTTAGGAATAATATTATAGAAGTTTTGAATCTCTCCTAATATTTCAGCTGAAAATATGAATAGAAGAATGATTATTTCTAAAACATTAGGAATACTTACTTTGAACTTATCTTCAATAAAGAAAGGAATTACAAATAATATTAAAGTTAAAATACATAAGAAGACGTTATGATAGTTTCCCATAAATATTTCTCTTATTAAACAGAGAATAACTAAGAATCTTAAAACAGTATAAAATATAGCTACTTTTTTATTATCTTCTTCTTTATAATATTCTATCAATCTTTTTTGAAATTTTTTAAATCTTTTTATCATATACTTACTCCTTTTATATAATTATAGGGGATATTTAATTTTGTGTAAAGATATGATACAATATGAAATATGAAAAGAGGTGTTAATCTATGAAATTACCAATTGTAGCGATTGTGGGAAGACCAAATGTTGGTAAAAGTACTTTATTTAATAAAATTGCTGGTAGTCGTATTGCTATTATAGAAGACGTTCCAGGGGTTACAAGAGATAGACTTTATGAAGAAGTTAGTTATTTAAATAAACCTTTTTATTTAGTTGATACTGGAGGAATTGACCTTGGCGATGAAAAGTTTAACGATGAGATAAAGATGCAAGCGGAAATTGCTATTAATGAAGCGGATGTTGTTATCTTTGTTGTGGATGCTAAGGATGGTATTACTAGTAATGATTTAGTTGTTAGAGATATTTTAAGGAAAAGTAATAAAAAAATTATTGTAGCGATTAATAAGATGGATAATAAAGATAGTTATGATAATATTTATGACTTTTATGAACTTGGGTTTGATAATTATATTCCTATTAGTGCAATTCATAATACTGGTTATATTGAACTTATGGATGAAGTAACAATGGATTTTAAAACTAAAGAAGAAAATGATGAAGATGATAGATTAAAAATTGCAATTATAGGTAGACCTAATGTTGGTAAGAGTTCTTTAACTAATGCTATTTTAAATGAAGAGAGAGTTGTTGTTAGTGATGTGGCAGGAACGACAAGGGATTCTATTAATACTGTTTTTAAATATCATGATGAAGAGTTTGTTTTAATTGATACAGCAGGAATGAGAAAAAAAGGTAAAGTTTATGAGAGTGTTGAGAAATATAGTTTATTTAGGTCAATGAACTCTATTGATAAGAGTGATATATGTCTTTTAGTAATTGATGCTGAAGATGGTATTAAAGAACATGATAAACATATTGCAGGTTATGCGATAGAGCGTGGTAAAGGTTTAATTATAGTTGTAAATAAATGGGATGCAGTAGAAGATGCTAATATCTCAGAGTTTAAGAAACTTGTTAGAAGTGAATTCCAATTTGCAACTTATGCTCCTGTTGTCTTCTTATCGGCTTTAACTAAAAAAAGAATTCATACTTTAATGCCTGAAGTCTTAAAGCTAAAAGAAAATATTAGTAGAGAGATTAAGACTAGTGTTTTAAATGAAGTTATTGAAGATGCTTATAGTTTAAACCCTGCTCCTAGTTATAAAGGTAAAAGACTTAAGATTTATTTTGTTAGTCAAACAGGAGTAAAACCTCCTAAGTTTACTTTTAGAGTTAATAGTAAGGGGTTAGTACATTTCTCATATGAGAGATATTTAGAAAATAAATTAAGAGAGAATTTTGAACTTGAAGGAACTCCTATTGTTCTTCAGTTTAAAAATAGAAATGGAGAGTAATTATGTTATTTAGAAGAGTTGATCCTAAAACTGAGTTAGAAGGAATTGATAGAGCGGTAGAAATTTTAAATGATAGATTTCAGAAGAAACTTATTAGTTTAGAAGAATTTAATAAGAAGTCACTTGAGTTTGGGAAAAGGAAAGCTAAGTGTTTGAAAAAGTTAGAAAAAAGTAACAAATAGAAATAAACCTCATACTATAGAAGTAGGAGGTTTTCTATGTTTGGAGATAGTTTTTTTAAGAAAGTTGAACAAAAGACTAATGTTAATAAAGATACTATTTTATCGTTAGCAGATAAATTACAGAAAGGTAATATGAAGGATGAGAAAGTACTTTCAGAAGTAGTTGATGAGATTGCTAATATGACTGGTAAAAGTCTTAGTAGTGAAAAGAAAGATAAGATAATTAAAACGATTATGCAAGATGAAGTTCCTGATAATGTAGATAAGATGTTTTAAATTTTTTAAAAAAGTATGAATTTTGTAAATTGACCCTATTTTCGGAGGTCAATTTTTAATTTTCTCTAGGCGAATTTAATAAATTGACCCCTGTTTTTAGAGTGAATTTTCAAAATTCTCTTTTTGCACTAAATATTACTTTGTGTTATGGTAGATTCACTTTTCGAAAAGTATTTAATTAATTTATGAGGAGGAGATTACTATATATGAAAAAAGTAATAATTAATATTAATAAGTTTTCATGTCGTGATGATGAAAATACTATAGTTAAAAAATATGAGAAAGAGTATATCAATGATAAAGGAGAAAAAGAAGAGGCTTTAGTCTGTGATGTCTTTCTTAGCCCTTTAAAGGGAGTTCGTTATGATGGTACTAATAAAGATAATGCTATGTTAGCTTTACTAGGTGCTGATAGTTTAGAAGAGATGAGGGAAATTGCTAATGGTGAAGAGAGCATGATGGAAGTTGTTCATCATCTTGAAGATATGCTTCATGATGAAAAATTTATCAAAAAATATAAAGAGGAAATGACAGAACAAGCCTATAAAATAGGCTATGATGAAGGTTATGATGATGGTAGTAATGATGAGAGAATACTAGTTAGTACAAAATTACTTAAAAAAAAATTTGATCATAGCTTCATCTCAGATATTACTGGTTTACCACTTAGTAAAATAAAAGCAATAGAGAGTGATATTATATGAGAGGAATATTTGATAAGAAATTAAAAGAAGAAAGAGGTATAGATATTAGAGAAATTGAAAAAACTAGTTATAATAATGGATATTATGATGGCAATAGTGATGGGCAGTATGAGATGCAAATAGAAATTGCTAAACGACTTAAGAAAGCTAATATGAAAAATGAGGAGATAGTAGAAATTACTGGTATTAGTCAAGAGGTATTAAAAGACTTAAGTTAGTAAGACAACTTTTGATTAAGGCTTTTATTGTCTTTAGGATATACTTTTTATTAACATCATCTAGTTTATAAATAGCAATTAAAATATTAGGAAGCTTAATTATAAAGTTTTTAGATATTTCATCTAGAGTTGTTAAATTAGTTGATTTTAGTACTGTAAAAAGAGAGTCTATAAAGATTTCTCTTTCTTTTTTGGAAAGACTACTAATGAAGTCATTTATAACTTTGTTAGTGTAGGCAGTACCATCTGATAAGTCCTTTAAGATTATGAAGTTGTTATCTTTAACTAACCAAGAGAAAGGGGCATGTTCTAATATGCCTTTTTCACTACTCTTTATTATCTTATAATGTTCGTTAGTATAAAGAAGCATGCCTATAATAGATGATGATGGTACTACTTTTTCAATTTTTTCTTTAATACTTTGATAATTAGAAGTAGTTAAAAATTCTTTTAAGAAGCCAGGGCCATCATGAGAATATATCTTTATTATTCTTTTAGATAATTTCCTATTTAAATTACAGCCTGCATAAACTGCTAAGTTACCTCCTTTGGAGTGACCTCCTATATAGAACTTTCTTGGTATTAGTTTAGTTATTTTTTCTACATAGTTTAGAGCCTCTTTTTGAGCTGGTACTGGTAACATAAAAGCCATATTAAAATCTTCTTTCCAACCCGTAAGAGTAGAATCTGTTCCTCTAAAAGAAATATACATAGTATTATCAGGAAGTAAGAAGGTTACAGCAGAGAACTGTTTTTCTATTAAATCATTAGTATCTTCTACATAGAAGCATAGTTCTACATCTTTATAACGCTTACTTGCTATAACTCTTTTAATAAATTCTTTATTCTTTTTAGTTTTTGCAGACTTAAAAACACTTAAATCTTTTAACTTGGTTTTAGTATTTGGAAAATGTAAGTAAGATAAATATGCTAAGATGAGACTATCTACAATATTAAATGAATCTTCAGTAAAAGATTTTTGATTTTTTTCTAAATAGTTAAAAAAATTAGCCAAAATTACTCCTTTCTTTCATAAAAACAAATTTTATGAATAAATATTTATTAGAATAAGAGAAGAAAGAAGGCTGTGATGTTTATGGAAAAAACAGAAATTATTAAAAATATTGCTTTAAGAAGTGGTGGTGATATTTATTTAGGTGTTGTTGGAGCGGTTAGAACTGGTAAGAGTACTTTTATTAAGAGAATGGTGGAAACTTTAGTAGTTCCTTATATTGAAGATGAATATGAAAAGAAAAGAACACT
>CALVUY010000053.1 GCA_944363705.1 uncultured Bacilli bacterium
TAGTTACTTTCTTTCATTATGACTTAAAAGAATAGAGGATAATTCTATTCTTTTTTGAGTGTAATAATGGAAGGAGTAAGAAAATGAAAAATAAGAAAAAGAAATACATAGTTATATTAGTATTAGTTTTATTAATTGTTTTGATAATAGGTTTATCATATGCCTGGTTAATGACAACATTACAAGGTGAAAAAGATGTAAGTATACTAGTGGATACTATAGATTTGGAGTTAGATGAGAGTGCTTCAGAAGGAATACAATTAGTAAATGCTATACCTACTTATGATGATGATGGAAAAGAATTTAGTCCTTATAAATTTTCACTTACTAATAAAAGTAGAATAGACTTATATTTTTCATTATCACTTATAGATGATGAAGAGTTAATAAATAGTTGTCAAACTACTGATGGTAGTGCTTGTGAATTGTTGGATACCAAAGATATAAGATATGAGGTAAAAGTAGGAGATAGTTCATATACAGGTACTCTATCAGATTCTCCAGTGATATATCATGGTGTTATAGATGCTAGTGAGACGTTAGATTGTGAATTAAGAGTTTGGCTTAATATAAATGCTGGAAACGATGTAATGGGTAAAGCATTTTTAGGAAAGTTACAAGTATTTGCAACACAACAAGTAGCAGAAGATAAGTTTATACAAGATAATGAAGAAGTAAATGAGCCAAAGATGGACAGTAATATGATAGCAGTACGTCATGATGGTTATAATTGGGTAAAGACAGATAAGACATCAGGTTGGTATAACTATGGCATGGGTATATGGGCTAATGCAGTTACTGTAAGTAGTAGTACAAGAGAGAAATATCTAAATGCTGGAGTAGGGACAGTAATAGATATGGATGATATAGAAACTATGTGGGTATGGATACCAAGATATAGTTATACAATAACAAGTGAAGATGGTACTAATTATTATGGAAAAAGAGGAGTATATTTAAGTGATAGTCCAACACAAGCTTTACCAGGAGAGATAGATATTAAGTTTATTGGAACAGATGTGAAGGAAAAAGGTAGTGCAAGATATAATAATACAGAAGAACCTAAGAATTGGTATACCCCAGATGCTTTTACGTTTGGCGAAGAGGAACTTTCTGGAATATGGGTAGGAAAGTTTGAGACAAGTAATACGACACAAAGTAATACAAATTCAACGACACCAGATCCAATAATTAAGCCAAATGTAAGTAGTTGGAGAAATATAAATGTAAGTAATATTTATAATGTGGGACTTAAAGTAAGTGCAGAAGGAAATAGGTATGGATTTAGTCAACGTATGAATTCACATGTGATGAAGAATGATGAGTGGGCTGTAGTTGCATATCTATCACAGAGTGCCTATGGGAAGTTAGGGAATGTTAATTTTATAAATGCTGATAAAGAGATATATCAAAACAAATCAAATGGATTTATAACAGGATGTAGTAGTGGTGCACCTAATGCAAATGGAAGTCATGGATGTCCATATACATATGATGATAATACAAGAGATGAAAGTGGAGTATCAGGAAAAGGAGTAGGAGCCTCTACGACTGGAACAATATATGGAATCTATGACATGAACGGTGGTGCTTGGGAGTATGTAATGGGGAACTATAATGATACTATAGGTGGCAGTGGATTTAGTGAACCATTAACGTTAGATTCAAAATATTATAATAAATATACAAGTAGTACTTTAGATGAAGCATGTAATGGAAGTGTTTGTTTATCTCACGGTTTATCAGAAACTGCTGGTTGGTATGGTGATTATCAGACTATGATTACAGAAACGTATCCTTGGATGATGCGTGGAGGTACGCACATCCATAATACATTAATTTCTGGTATTTTTGCATTTAGTCATGGTAATATCAATGGGGTGGTAGCTATTGGCGGCTCGTTTCGCCTCGTGATGAGTCCTAGTTTATAATAAAAGGGGCTGAGTAGAAATGAATAATTTTTATTCGGCTTTTTTCTTTTCCTTTTTTGAGTGTAATAATGGGAGGAGTAAGAAAATCAAAAAAAGATATTGTTAGAAACAAGTTTGAATAAGAATTACTGATAGTATCTCTGACGTTAGTAATGTTAATAACTTTTGATAAATTAATAGCTAATTTGTTACTTTTTCTGTTGACACAATCTATCTATTATGATACTTTATAAGTAGAAGAGGCGATGTATAAAAAAGATGGGGAAAAGGAGGTTATGAAAAATTTTAAAAAAGTATGAATTTTATAAATTGAAGTGATTTTTGATATGAATATTTAAAATTCGTCCAGAGAAAACATTAAATTGAAGAGGTATTTTTCCTGAATTTTAAATTTTACCTTTTTGCAATCATTTATAGAGTATGCTATAAGTATTGCAGAAAGGAGGAATTTCCTTGTCTATTACAAAGAAAAGATTTGAAGAAATAGTAAATGAGTTAAGAAGAAAAGGAGAAGTTGTTCCTGCTACTTATGACTGTATATATAAAGCTATTATGAGAAACTGTCCTAAATATAGAGCAGATACTACATCTAAATTAACAAGTGTATCTAAAGAGTTAATATTAAATACTTATAAAGAAATGAATACTGAGTATGTAATAGATAATGTTTTAGAAAAAGGTAAAGTATCAGATGTTTTATTTAAAGTAAAAGGTTATGTTATTAATTATGAATTTAATGGTAGAAAATGGGATGGATTAATAGAGAGAAATGATGCTTATTTAGGTAAAATAAAAAATGATTTAATAAGAAAAGCGAAAAGTTATGCTAGCATGCCTAAAGTAATACAAATAAATATTAATAATTTTTATTGTTTCTTAAGTAAAGAGAATCTATTAGAATTTAAATCAAGAGATAAATATGGAATAGTAGAAAGTGATAAATGGGGTAAAATATATGTTAATTTAAAATTAATAAGAGAAAAGTATGATAGAGGATTAGAGTTAACTAAATTAGAAAAAGAACTAGTAATATTAACTTTAACAAAAGTTGATGAGATTGAAAAGATAGCGGAAGGAGATGTTGAGTTGATGGAAGTTGCTAATGAATTAAAAAGATTAACTAATGATGCATATACTATTGGACTTTATGATGAAGAAGAGGAAAGAAGAAGAATAGAAAACAGTATAAAAATTACTGCTAAAAAACAAGGACTTAAACAAGGAGTTAAACAAGGCATTAAGCAAGGTGCTAGTAATGAAAAAAAATCTATTGCAAAGAATCTTCTTAAAGATGGATTACCTATTCCTAAAGTATGTGAGTATACAGGACTATCTAAAAGTCAAATAGCAAGGCTTATGTAGAGAAACATTTAAATACTAAAAGAAAACTTAGTACATCATTAATATTGTTTTTAAATCCCCATAGTAAAACTATGGGGACTATTTAGTCATTATCCTTAACTTACCATAATTTTCTAATCCTTTAGAACTACCTTCTGGAAGGAGATATATGTAATAAGCTTTTAGCCTTGGTCTTATAAAATTTTCTGTTCTAATAGACGGATATATTGCAAGTATATTATTCTCTTTATCAGTAACAACTATATCTAGTTTTTGACATACAAAATAAGTATTAATCATTTTCTTTTTTGGATAACATAATCCTTCTTTAATTGGATAAAGATAAAATCTAAAGCCTTTTATTCTGTCTTTAAATTTAGTAACTGTTTTAAACTTGATTTTTTTATTACCGTTTTTAATATATTTTTCCATGTTACTCACCTGTTAGTAATATAACATTATTTTTAAGTTAAAGCTAGAATAAATGATATATTTGTGTTATTATAATGAAGAAAGAAAGGGAGGTAATAACATGAGTGGACATTCAAAATGGGCTACTATTCATAGAAAGAAAGGATTAATAGATGCAGCACGTGGTAAAGTATTTCAAAAACTTGCTAAAGAATTATATGTAGCTGCTAAGAGTGGAGCACCAGATCCTGATAGTAATGCAGCACTTAGACTTGTAGTTGAGAAAGCTAAAGCTGCTAATATGCCTAAAGATAATATCCAGAAAGCTATTGATAAGGCTAAAGGAGCCGGTAATGGAGAAAATTATGAAAGTATAAGATATGAAGGTTATGGACCAGCAGGAGTTGCAATAATGGTAGATTGTTTAACTGATAATCGTAATAGAACTGCATCAATGGTACGTAGTACTTTCTCTAAACGTGGAGGTAATTTAGGTACTGATGGTTCTGTTAGTTATATCTTTGAGAGAAAAGGAATTATAGAAATACCTAGTGATTATGATGAAGATGAAGTAATGTTAACTGCCTTAGATGCAGGAGCATTAGATATGGAAAAAACGAGTGATACATATTTAATTACAACACCTAGTGATAAATTTATTGCTGTAAAAGATGCTCTTGCTAATATCGGTGTAGCAGAATTCTTAACTAGTGAAGTTACAAATGTAGCCAACAATGAAGTAGAACTTGATGATGAAACTAAAGAAAAAGTATATAATCTAATAGAGGCTTTAGAAGATATCGATGATGTGCAAGATGTTCATCATAATATGAAAGAGGCTTAGTATGTATAGTTATATTATAGGAAAAGTAACGGAAGTAATGTCTAATGCTATTGTCTTAGAAAATAATGGAATAGGTTATCTTATTAATACACCTAATCCTTTTGCCTTTCTAGAGGGTAATGAATATAAAGTCTATTTATATCAACAAATAAAAGAAGATGAACATAGTTTATTTGGTTTTAAAACTAAAGAAGAAAAAGATTTATTCTTAAAACTTATTGGTGTTAAAGGTCTTGGACCTAAAATGGCTCTACCTATTATCGCTACTGGTTCAATTAATGGTATTAGTGATGCGATTAATAGAGAAAATATCCTTTATCTAAAGAAGTTCCCTAAAATAGGTGAGAAACTTGCTAAACAGATGATTCTTGACTTAAAAGGAAAACTTGATGATTTAAGTAGTGGAGATGAGAAAGTTTTAGATACAAGTGAAGAGTTAAGAGAAGCATTACTTGGACTTGGTTATAAAGATAAAGAGATTAAGAGTATAATATTAAAAGTAGATAATTCTTTAAGTATAGAAGATCAAATAAAAGAAGCCTTAAAATTATTATTAAAGTAGGTGATTAAATGGAACGTGTTGTAACTAGTGAAGAGTTAGAAGATGATGGCGTAGTAGATAATACTATTAGACCTGAAGTCTTAGATGAATATATAGGACAAAGTGAAGTTAAAGAGAATATTAGAGTCTTTATAGAAGCTAGTAAGATTAGAGGAGAAGTATTAGACCATGTTTTATTATATGGTCCTCCAGGATTAGGTAAGACAACTCTTGCCTTTATTATTGCAAGAGAACTTGGTGTTAATATTAAAACTGCTAGTGGTCCATCTATTGAGAAAAGTGGAGATTTAGCAGCGATATTATCAACTTTAGAACCAGGAGATGTCTTATTTATAGATGAGATACATAGAATGCCTAGATATATTGAAGAAATACTATATCCTGCTATGGAAGACTTTACTTTAGATATAATAATTGGGGGAGAAGGAAGTTCTCGTAGTATTAAAATAGATCTACCTCCATTTACACTTGTGGGGGCAACTACAAGAGCAGGAGATTTATCAGCTCCTCTTCGTGATAGATTTGGTATTATATCTAAATTAAAATTCTATACAACAGAAGAGTTAACAGAAATTATTAAAAGAACAAGTAGAGTTTTAGAGATGCCTATAAATGATGATGCTGCAATTGAACTTGCTAAAAGAAGTAGAGGAACACCACGTATTGCTAATCGTCTATTTAAAAGAGTTAGAGACTTTGCTTTAGTAGATAAAAAAGAATCTGTTGACTTAGATGTTATGAATAAAGCTTTAGAGAGATTAAAAGTAGGTAAAAGTGGGTTAGACGAGACTGACCATCAATTACTTAGAGCGATTATTGAAAGATTTAATGGAGGACCTGTTGGAATAGATGCTCTAGCATCATCAATAGGAGAAGAGACATCTACAATAGAAGATGTAATAGAGCCATATCTATTACAAGAAGGATATTTAAAAAGAACAAGTCGTGGTAGAATGGTAACAGAAAAAGCTTATAAAGAACTTAATATAAATTATCAGGGGGGGTTATTTAACCTAGATATAGAATAGGGGGATATTTATGAAAGTAGAAGAATTTGATTATTATTTACCAGAAGAATTAATCGCTCAGAAACCAATTAAACAAAGAGATGCTTCAAGGCTTATGGTACTTGATAAGAAAAATGGTGAAATATGTCATAAACATTTCTATGATATTATAGATTATCTTAACCTAGGGGACACTTTAGTATTAAATGATACTAAAGTATTGCCTGCTAGACTAATTGGAGAAAAAGAGGAAACTAAAGCAGTTATAGAAGTATTATTATTAAAAAATAAAGAAGGAGATACTTGGGAATGTTTAGTTAAGCCTGCTAGACGTATTCATGTAGGAGATGTTGTATCTTTTGGTGATGGGTTATTAAAATTAACTTGTACTGATGTAAAAGATGAAGGTATTAGAGTGTTTGAGGCAAGTTATGAAGGAATATTCTATGAATTATTAGATAAACTTGGTACTATGCCATTACCTCCATATATTCATGAAAAGCTAGAAGATAAAGATAGATATCAGACTGTGTATGCTAAAGAAATAGGAAGCTCAGCTGCTCCTACTGCAGGGCTACATTTTACAGAAGAATTACTTGAAAGAATAAAAGATAAAGGTATAAATGTAGTTTATTTAACTCTACATGTTGGACTTGGTACATTTAGACCTGTTAAAGTAGAAGATGTTACTAAACATAAAATGCATAGTGAGTTTTATTCGATAAGTAGTGAAGTTGCTAATATCCTTAATAAAACAAGAGAAAATGGTAAAAGAATTATTGCAGTTGGAACAACATCTACTAGAACATTAGAGACAGTTTATGAGAAGTTTGGAGAGTTTAGAGAAGATAATGGATTTACTGATATCTTTATCTATCCAGGAAAAGAAGTTAAGAGTATTGATGGACTTATAACTAATTTTCATTTACCTAAATCAACCTTAATCATGTTAGTATCTGCTATAGCAGGGAAAGATAATATCTTAAATGCTTATAATGTAGCAGTTAAAGAAAAATATAGATTCTTCTCTTTTGGAGATGCAATGTTTATAAAGTAGGAGGTTCATTATGGGTGGACTAAAAGATGAATCAATTGAAATAAAGGATTATTTAAAAAAATCAAATAAAATTTGACATTTTGAGTAGAAATGATATAATTATAAATGTCTAGGACTGATAGCTAAATTAAATTTAGTGCGTCAGTTATTTTTTTGTATTTTTTTAATAATTATTACATATAATAATAATGCTATAGGTATTTCTATAGTCTAGGACTGACAGCTAAATTAAATTTAGTGCGTCAGTTTTTAGTATTTTATGGTATACTTGTTATAAGGGGGGACAAGTATGCCAAAAATAAAAGAATTTCTAAAATTAGATGAACTTATTAAAATAATAAAAATAAAAGGTATAAAGATTGAAGATGAAAAAAATGTTAAAGATATTTTAATGAAAAATAATTATTATGTAATTATGGGTTACAGAACATTATTTATGGATAAAAATCATAATTATAGAGAAAATACTAGTTTTGAAAATATCTATAATTTATATTTATTCGATAGGAAGTTAAAACTTTTATTATTTAATTCTTTGCTTGATATAGAAAACATTATAAAAACTTCTATAATTAATCGTTTTTGTAATATGTATGGTTTTAAGGAAAAAAACTATTTAGATAAGAATAATTATAATGTAAATCATAAATATCTTGAGAAAACGTTTAAAGTACTAAAAAAACAAATCGAAGAAAAACAAGATAGTAATTTGGCGGTTTCTTATTATAAAAATACTTATGGTTTTTTACCTCTTTGGGTGGTAACAAAAGTACTTTCGTTTGGAATAGTAAAAGAATTATATAGTATATTAAAAGATGATGATAAAATTGCAATAAAAAATGAAATATCTAATTTTGATGACTTAAAAATTAAAGGATTATTTACATCGATGCAATTATTAGTAGATATGAGAAATAAGACAGCTCATGATGAAATAGTTTATAATTGCTCTCATAGAAAAATTATTTTATCAAAAATAAAAGAACATACAAAATTTAAATTGTCTCATAATCAAGGGTTAAATGATTTATTTGGTGTTTTAATTTCTGTTAAGAATATTCAAATTAAAAGTAAATTTAACAAGTTAATAGACGATATAAACGAATTAATTAATAATTATGTTGAAAATAATAGTATTATTTCTAAAGATGAATTATTAACAGAAATGGGATTTCCTAATAATTTTCTTGCTTTGAAATGGGAAAATGTTGAATCAAGTGTAAATTGACTAAAACTAAACGTGACGATTGATAATAAATATAATACATTAAAAGAAATCAGTAACAGAGAAACTTTAGAAGCCTCTGGTTATTTTTTTGAGTAATCACTCACAAAAGTGCTGACTGATATGAACAATTACCAATTTATTTAAATTAAATGTTGAAAAACTATTACTTATCATATATAATAAGAGACGTATTGGAGGAAGAAATATGGAAAAGAAAGAAACTAAAAAAGAAACAAATAAGAAAAATTATCATAATATTGAAATAAAAGTTGAAGGAAAAGAGTGGACTGATGCTGTTGATAAGGCTTTTAAAGAAAAAGTTAAAAAAGTTGAAGTAGACGGTTTTAGAAAAGGTAAATGTCCTAAGAATATCTATGATAAGAAGTTTGGACAAGATTATTTATTAGATGCTGCTGACTTAGTAATTCAAGTTGCTTATATTAAAGCTTTAAAAGAAAATGATTTAGTACCAGTAGTACAACCTGAGTCTAATCTAAAGAGCTTAGATGAAAAGAGTATTACTTTTACATTTAAAATTATAACTAAACCTGAAGTTAAAATTAAAAAATATAGAGATTTAGGAGTTAAACCTAATGAAGTTAAAGTAACTAAAGAAGAAATAGATCATGAGTTAGATTATCTTTTAGAAAGATATGAAGAATTAGTTAATAAGAGTGATGATGCTAAAGTTGAAAACGGTGATGTTGCAGTTATTGACTTTGAAGGATTTAAAGATGGAGTTGCTTTCGAAGGTGGTGCTTCAGAAAACTATTCTCTAGAAATAGGAAGTGGAACATTTATTCCAGGATTTGAAGAACAATTAATTGGTATGAAGTCTGGTGAAGAAAAAGATATTAAAGTAACTTTCCCAGAAGATTATATGGAAGAGTCTCTAAAAGGACAAGAAGTAACATTTAAAGTAAAAGTACATGAAATTAAAACTAAAGAAAAAAGAGAATTAGATGAAGATTTCTTCTTCGACTTAGGCATTGAAGGTGTTAATGATGAGATGAGCCTTAGAAAAGAAATAGAAGCTAATATAAAAGCTAATAAAGATATGGAAGAAGAAAATAAATATATTGATAAACTACTTGAAGAAGTATCTAAGAATGTAGAAGTTGATATTCCAGAAGAAATGGTGGATGAAGAAACAGATAGACTACTTAGAAGAACAGAACAACAAATGGCTATGCAAGGAATTAGTTTAGATTTATATTATCAAGTTACTAAATCTAC
>CALVUY010000054.1 GCA_944363705.1 uncultured Bacilli bacterium
CCAGTTAATCTCTTAATATTATCATCATGAAAAACTATTATTTTATTATCTTTAGTTACTCTAATATCAAGTTCTATATTAAGATTATCTAGTAAAGCTTTCTTAAAAGCACTAATAGTATTCTCTACTATTTTTTTATTATCAAATAAACCTCTATGAGCATATATATTCAATCTAATCACTCTCTTCTATTTTAATACCTAGTAATAGGCTTAAATCTAAAGCCTGATTCATATTAACAATAACCCCTCTTAAGTCTTCTAAAGATACTTTTATACTATTTATATCGCAGGTATTTAATTTTATTTTATCAAGAGATGTATGTAAAAATTCTGTATTACATAATTTACAATGATTAAATACAACTTTCTTTAGTTTAACTTCATTAAAACTAGAGTTATTCAAAGAACAATTATTAAATTTAAAGTTATTAAACTTAACTAGAGAAAAGTTACTATAGTCTAAGTTAGAATCATTAATAGTAGAATCTATTAATGTACTACTACTAAAATCTATTCCTAATAAATTACAATTAGTAAAAGTCAAATCTTTTATCCCATTATTACTAAAATTAACATTACGAAAGTCACATGATTTAAACTTACATGACATAAAGTCTATTTTTTCTAAATCACTACTACTAAAATCTATATTAGTAAATGTACAATTTCTAAAACTCAAATAATAAGGACTATTAGGAAACTTATCATTAGAATACTCTTTATCATAAAATGTTTCATCATCTATAAACTTACTAAACATAATTATCTAACTTCTTTCTTTTTAACTTTTCTAAGCGCTAAAGAAGGATACTTATCTTTTAAATCGTCTTTATTATTAGATAATTTATTTAAATATGCCTCCCCTAAATCTTCTTCCATAGAATCAATATAACTAGTAAATTTATCTAAAATATCTTTTCTATAACTACTAGCTTCAAATATATCAGTATCTGTCTCATAAGTAGTTAAATACAAATCAATATCTTCTTTATAATATTGTTCTAAATTGCCATCTTTATAAAAGTAATAGTTATTATTTATACAATAAATTGTTTTAGTATTATATTTATCTTCAGACACTTCAAATGATGTTACAGAAGTATCAGGAGAGAATTTTCCTAATAAATTGTTATTATAATCATATATTAACGTATTTAATAACTCCTTTAGTACTATTATATCTTTAAGAAATATAATGTCTTTATATTCTCCAAGCTCTTCTAATTCATAAGTTCTATCGTCATAAATTTCATACCCCATATCTCTTTTAGCAAGTATATTACTTTTTTCTTTTTTTAATGAGAAATAAAGTTCATGGGCAATATCTATTCTAGAAAATTCAGGAGAAAAAGCAATATCAATACTTTTAAATTCTATAGGAATAATTAATCTTCCAAAAAAGTAAATTCCTTTATTATTATTTTTATCTGCAAGATACAAATGATGACTTATACGATTAATTTTATTACATGTAGCAGAAACATTCTTTTTATAAATATCTCCATAATATTTAGACTTTCCAAAGTAGAAAATACCTTCTAACTCCTTACCTTCATTATTTTTTTGACTATATATAAGAGCATTATCATTTTTATCAATAATAGTACAATCATTAATTGCAACTTTATATGAAGTATCATCTGCTTCAATTATATCTGTACATTTATCTTTTGTTATAGCATAACAATCCTCGCCTAAATGTTCAATCTTATCACTCTCTAATTTTAAAAGATTATTATGATTAACACCACCTATAAACAAATCTAACTTTTTATCGTTTTCTAAATATAGAGCAACTTCTCTTTTTTGATCTAAAAAATGGTCAAAATTTATATTATCATAATTTTCTGCTAAATATTTTATACCAGCTTCTTTTCTAGTTGCATCATACATTACACCAACTAAAGTCTTCTTCTTTGTTTCTTTATCTGTTCCTACAAATAGATATTCATAATTAAGTTTAAAATTTTGATACCCTGAAGAATAACTAAAAAATGCTGTACAATCTAAGTCTTTAGTTTCTTTTAATATCAATGATTTTATATCGACATTATATACATAAGTTTCTAAATCATCTTTGCAATATAATAAATTACTATTTTCTTTATCTTGCTTTATTTCTTTAAAATTCCCTATTATTGTAGAAAAAACGCCATCACAATCATAAAAACTGAACCTTTTCTCATCTTTCTTAGCATAAATTACTACATTATCTTCTTTTTCTATATCATCGTATTCATATTCAGAAATAGGACCTTTACCCATTAAATATATAGTTTTCTTATCATTAATATCTGTTAATATATAACTTGTATTTTTTAGGGCATCATCAAAATAAGTTGCATTATTTAATTGTTTATCGAATATATTATCTTTATCTCTACACTTAATTACATCAAATAAATGTATTTTCTCATCAACTGGTGATTTAAGTATATAAATGAGACCAATTCCTGTCGCTGCCAAACTAACACTACTAACAATATCGAAATCACGTACTAAATATTTTTTATTCATAATGTCATAGATGCTTATTACTTTCTTGCTATCTACATTTTTAATTTGATAGTAAAGCTTATTAAGTTCATCAACTTTTATATTATAATAATCAAGCTCTCCAATAAGTTCATTTGTTTTAATATCTAATAGTCCATTCTTCCCACTTATAGATGACTTTATAAGAGCAACATCATCTATAATAATTTCAATATTATAAAAATCTTTTTCTTTTTTTGTTGTAGTTATTTTTTTCATACCTTTACCTCCCTGATACATCAATGTAGTTTTATACTACCATAATAAATTATATAATTCAATGAAAAATTACCCTTCCATTACCTTTACTTTCGCTTTACCATTATCTATACTTCTATCTATATCATCTTTAGTTTTATCTATATCTTTTAGACTATATTTAACAGTATCTTTAATATCATCTATTACTTTAAAGATTCTTTTAAATTCAGATTCTTTTAGATAAGCTTTATATTTAGTCTTTAATTCTTCTTCTACTTTCTCTATATTATCAAGGTTACTTACTAAGTTTTTCTCTATCTCTATGGCATTATCTTTATAAGTCTCTAAACTATCTATATATTCATTACATAAATCTATATAGTTATTTTTATTAGATGAAGATAGTTCACTTAATACTTTATAAGAAAGATATGTAGCAAGGAGTGTTCCAACAATATTATGATTATTTTTAAAGGCAAGAAAACTACCTAAGGCAAGTAAAGCTTTAGTACCAAATCCTAGTCTTTTAGATTCTTCTTTCTCTAAGTCTATAAATGTTCTATCTAAGTTAATGCTAGTAGTAGAACTTATATCATCAAGAATCTTACCTGTTGATTTAAGGTCTTTAGCAACTTTATCAAAGTCTTTTAAATCATCTTCTTTATCACTTAAATCTTCCTTAATATTATTGAATTCTATATCCTTAGACCTAACCTCATTATCTAGTACTTCTTCTCTTAACTTCGCTTCTTTATATTCTTTATATAAAAGAAATAATTCATTTAAGTCATCTGTCTTTTTTAATAAAGAGATAATATAGTCATATAAATCTTTATTTTCATTTCTTAACTCATTAAGTATTTCTTTTAATTTATCTAAATCTTTAGGATTAGTAATATAAGGAATCTCACTAATCATCTTATCATACTTAAGACTATTATCATCATTCTTATCTCTTATATTATTTAAATATGTCTTGACATCCATTTACATCCCTCTTTTTTTTAGATACACTTTATTATACTATGAAAGTCTTAATTAAGATATATATTTTTGTAAATATTTTTTGATTAAGTGGTCTTGAAATAATAAACTTAGGCTTATCTTTTTCTATCTCTCTAACAACTTCTTTAACTAAATCACTATAATCTATTTTCTCTAATAAACTAAACATAATCTTTTGATATTTAGAGATAGTTAAAGCTTTATCTTTAAGTATATATTCATCTTTAGATTTATTATCAATCATTAAATCATTAAAACCTGTATAATAGGCACCTGGCATTATTAAAGAAATACTTACATCAAGTCCTTGATATAGTAGTTCAAGTCTTAATGTACTAGCAAGATGATAAAGATATAATTTACTTGAAGTATAAGTAGATAGATATGGTAAAGGAAAAAATGCGGCAAGTGATGAAGTTATAAAGACTTTACCACGTCTTCCATGATAATAACAGTATCTTAGATATTTCTGTAATAGTCTAAAATTACCTTTAATATTAACATCTATTACTTCATTAAATCTTTCATTAGATAGTTCTAAGATACTACCTCCATTACCAATAGATGCATGTAATATTAAACAATCTATATTAAGTTTATCTATATCAAAATCACTATCTAATAAATTTAAGACTATAGGAAACATAATAATCTTCTCATGATTAATCTTTTCTTCTAAAGCTTTCTTTTCTAATAAAGTCTTACATCCTGCATATACAATATGTCCTCTTAAAGATAGAGATTTAGCAAGACTATACCCTATATTACTTCTAGCTCCGCTTATTAAAACGTTCATAATATCACCTATTATTAATATAAAGAACAAATAAAATAAAATAAAATTTATTTCACCCTTGTCGTTACCTCCAAGGATTCCTACTTCATAGATAGAGTAACCTCTATTCTCCATAGGCTTAAACTCCGATGGTCGCCACCGTACTCAACAATCTATTTATTCTTATTATTCTTTATCTATTTAAAATATCATCTATGCTAAACTAACTAAATTATAGTGTAACTTTAACCCTTCTAATAATATGTTTAAACTTGCATTTATATCTCTATCATTATATATTCCACATTTTGGACAATTATATTCTCTTATACTTAAATCTTTTAACTTACTATTCTTATATCCACAATAACTACATATTTGACTACTTGGATAATAGGTATTTATTTTATAATAAATCTTACCTTTTATCTTACATTTCCACTCTATTAAAGAAAGAAATGTACTAACAGCAGCATCTGATAGACTTTTATTAAATGCTTTTCTCTTATCTTTATACATATCTTTTACTTTCAAATCTTCTGTTACTATAATATCATGTTCATCTACTATTTCATTAGCAATGTCGTTTAAATAATGTTTTCTATAATTCTTTATCTTAGCATGGATTCTTGCTATCTTTTCTTTTGTTTTTAAATAGTTTTTACTACCTTTAACTTGTCTAGATAATTTCCTTTGTAATCTTTTTAATCTCTTTTCAAACTTCATTAGTACTTTCTCATTACTATATTTAATACCATCACTTGTTACAACTAAATCCTTAATACCTAAGTCTATTCCTACTATACTAGTAGGTGTTACTTTTTCTCCTAACAAATTTTCTTCTACAACTACACTAACATAGTATTTACCTGTAGATTCTCTTGATATAGTTGCATTTAATATTTTTCCTTCTATTTTATCTTTCTTTCTATATCCTCTTATTTTTACCTTTCCTAGCTTAGGTAATTTTATATTTCTAGTTAATAAATCTACTTCTATATTACTATATTCTTTTTCTTTATAAGTACCTCTAACACAACTAGTTCTATAAGACTGTTTATTAAATTTACTTTTAAATTTAGGATAACCTTTTCTTTTAGCATAATAATCACTAAAAGCTTTACATAAATCATCTATAGCAGAACGTAATACAGTTGAATCTACTTCTTTTAAAAATTCATTTTCTTCTTTTAATTTAGGTAAATCTTTATGTAAATCAAATCTATTTATACCATTATTATCCTTTAAATAATTAAGATAATAATTATATACAAAACGTTTACACCCTAAAGTTCTATTAATAAATCCCCTTTGGTCATTTGTTGGATACAACCTAAATTTATATGCTTTATATATCTTCATAATCCGAACACCTCTCTTAACTTTTGTAACTTAAGTGTACTATCTAGAAAATATGTTTGTCAATACATTTTTTTCGTTTTTTCAATATAAATTTCCTATTGACCAAAAAGACCTCTATTATTTAGAAGTCTTCTTAAATATAACAAAGGATACACCTTTTTTTTCGTTCTTAACTTTAATATCATAGTTCATTAGTAATAAGGTTTTCTTGACTATTGAAAGTCCTAATCCAAATTCACCCTTAATACCTTTTCGGAACGGAGTAAAGATTCCTTCAAGGAGAGTATCATCGATGTTAGGACCATCATTATATAAGGTTAAACGGTTATTTTTGGCAGTAATTTTAATTGTAGACTCTGTATATCTCATGAAGTTAGCAAGGATATTATCTATTACAGTCTCAAAGTAATCGTAAGTACCATAGAATTTACTGTTTTTATCAAAAGTAACTTCAAACTTAATGTCTTTCCTTCTAAACTTAAATTCTTTTATCGCAGTATTAATTATTTTTTTCATATCTACTAACTCATAGTCTACTTTTTTATTATCTTTTAAATAATCTAATTTATTCAAATAAAGAAGTGAATGAACTTTTAATTCAAGCTTATCAGTTTGTTCACTAATAACATCTATTACAGTATTAGCATCTTCTATTTTATCATTATAAGCTTCTATATATGATTTTATTACGGTGAGAGGTGTTTTAAAATCATGTGAAATATTTTGATACATTTGATTACGATACTCTTCTTGGTTCTTTAAAGAGATACGCATATCTTCAATAGCCAGTTCTAATGAACGCATTTCATCGTCAATTTGAAATGATATACTATGATCATAGTTATCATTATCTATATTGTCTATTTTTTGTTTTAACTTTTCTATTTTTCTAACTATAAAGCTTCCCCAGAATATAAGGATTAGAGCTATTACTAGAAAAGCTACTATTACTACAGGTAGTACAGCATCTAATATATCCTGTTTAGTCTTTTCAATATAAGTATCATTGGTAAGAGCTATTTTAGTAACATCATCATTATGGAGTGTATAATAATAATAAATTTGATTTTTATAAATAAATTTTCCGTAATTATCGGTAAAGGCACCCATAATATCATCAACATTTTTAAAGTCTATAATATCATGGATGTTATCTGAATAGGCAACTGTATTTCCAATTTTATATAAATAAGCAATCTCTGTAGTAACTAAGTCTTCATTTATATCTGATTGGACAAATTCAAGAGGTTCTCTTAAGTAACTATAGATATTACTTTCAGCTGAAGGGACAATGACTTGAGGTAATATAATCCCTAGAGTTAGAAAGAAAGCTAGAAATACTACTATTATTAATATTAATAACTGATGAGATAGTTTATTAAAGTATTTCATGCACTTAATCTATATCCATATCCATAGATAGTATTAACGTTTAATAAAGGCATTTTCTTTCTTAGTCTTCTAACTAAATCATCCACAGCTCTATCACTACCGAAGTAATCGTTTCCCCATACAGCATTAAGTATATCTTCTCTTGAAAAAGATTTATTAATATTTTCTACTAATAATATAAGTAGATCAAATTCTAGAGTTGTAAGTTTAATAGGTTTATCTTTAACACTTACAATACGTTTATCTAAATCTATAGAATAATCTAAATAATTTAGAATCTTAGATTCAGTACTTTGATATACTCTTTTTATAATATTATTAACTCTTAAAACAAGTTCTTTACTAGAATAAGGTTTAGTAATGTAATCATCGCTACCTAACTCAAGGCCTAAAATTCGATCCAAATCCTGATCTCTTGCCGATGTAAATATTACAGGTACAAGGGGATATTTTTCACGAATTGCTTTGATTACATCATAGCCATTAACATCATCTCCTAACATAATATCTAGAATCCAGACATCGACAGGGTTTCCAATATAGTTAATTGCATCACTACCTTTAGTAAAGGTAACAACGTCATAGCCTGCTTTTTCTAGATACATTTTAACTACAGCCACCAAATCAGTTTCATCTTCAACTAAACAAATTTTATACATAGACACCACCTACCCCTAGTATAACATTAATTCAAGTTTTTGCCTACAAGTAAGTAGGCTTACCACTCTCCTTTCGTCATAATAATTTATGTAAAAAAACTATAGTTGTAAACGTAACTTAAATTTCTCTACTACATTTACCACTTCCTTTCTTTTACAAATTAATCATATCAATTAAAAGTGTAAGAATTATTAAAAAAATATGGGAAATTATGGGAAAATAAAAAGAATCATAAAGATTCTTTAATCAGCATTATTATATTAAACTAAAATTATTAAATATCTCTAACAAATTAATATTTACGAAAAATATAAGGATTACTACTACTTCCATCTCCATCTATAATTTTAACACTAGATGTTAAATAGACAACCGGATTTATAATAAAAAAGGTATTACTAGATATAATGTATTGTAAATAATTTGTTCCACTCAAACGAAATACATAATCAGTCCTAATGGTATAAGGTGTAATAGTAGTAGTATTATTTATCGATAGCCAGTCATTACTTGAACAATGGGATGCTCCTGGTACACGCTGATCATGCCAATGACTTAATTGTATATCTAAACAACTATTTCTATCCATTGTTGTATCTCCACTTGTGGCATATCCTATATCACTAGGATACATTAAGCCTACATTGCCTACCCAATTTGTAGCTCTTCCATTATATACAGTTGTTCCTCGCTCATATGAATAAAAATGACTTGTTAATCCACTAGTTGAACTTTCAAAGTTTGAGGTTCCACCTAAATACCATAGAGTATCTCCTATCATATTTTTTGCTTCAGCATTCAAATTATTAGTCCAATAATCTCCTGAATTTAAATTCTCCATTAATGGTGAACTAGTCCAATCGCTTGTTGGTCCAAAGTAAACAGAACCAGTACTTTGCATTCTTATTATCTTTATTCTTTGTTCCATATTTCCTGTTCCATCATCTACAGTAAATACCCCTATTATTCTCTACAATTCATCATTAAACTTTACATAATTATTAGGAGTACTTCCTATATATCTATAATCTGTTAAAGCTTCTGTCTGTTCCGTTGCTGGATGGCTAAACGTCCACATTTCTTTTTGCTGTTCACTAGTTGCACTATTATAATCTAAGTCTTCTGGATTTGCTTTTGCTAGTATTGTATCTACTGCTAATGGCCTTTCTTGACTAACCTCTACTCTTAACTTACCACTAAATACTTGACCACTATAATTACCATCTACTTCATCTGTTATCCATAGATTTAAACTATATTTATTGGTTCCTCCTCCCTCTATGGTTCCACTATCTAATATTCTATTAGGATTAGCACCTATTCTAGTAAGTAATGTCGCTCCACTATCAGCATCATTTTTATTTAGATTATATTTTAAGTACTTATCATCTATTCTCGTATCAGTATCACTTATAGTATTATCATCTAAATAAATTGTATAATCTACTGCTTTATTCCCATTATTCCTTAATTCAAAAGTAGAAGGTGTAGAGTTTATTCCCTCACTATCACTTATACCTATAGCATTATCTAAAGTTATTCCATCACTTGTTTCATCTAATACTAGTTCTAGCTCTCCTACTTTTACTATTTGATCAGTACCTGATAGTTGTGTAGAAAAGTAAGCATAACTTATCGCTAATGCTAATA
>CALVUY010000055.1 GCA_944363705.1 uncultured Bacilli bacterium
CAAATTAAGAAAGGGGTGTTAGTCTTGTCTAAACATATAGTTGGTATTATCGCTGAATATAATCCTTTTCATAATGGACATTTATATCATATAGAAAAGGTTAAAGAAATGTTTCCAGATAGTCCTATTATATTAGTACTAGGCGGTAATTTTACAGAAAGAGGAGATATATCAATATTAGATAAATGGGAGAAAACTGCAATTGCTATTAAAAATGGTATAGATTTAGTAGTAGAACTACCCTTCCCTTTCTCTTGTGCTTCTGCAGATATCTTTGCAAAAGGATCAATTGATATATTAAATCATCTAAGAGTTACTGATTTAGTATTTGGTAGTGAATCTGATGATATAGAAGGTATTAAAAAATTAGTAGAGACTGAGCTTTCTAACCCTGATTTTGATAATTTAGTACAAGTTTATTTAAGAATGGGTTATAACTACCCTACTTCTTTATCTAAAGCTTTAGAAGATATAACAGGAGATTGTTTTAAATTACCTAATGATATTTTAGGTATTAGTTATGTAAAAGCAATTTACTCTAATAATTATAAAATAACACCTCATACTATTAAAAGAACTAATGATTATCATAGTAAAGAATTAGATAATATGATCATAAGGAGTATATCCAGTGCAACTAGTATAAGAGAAGCTTTACTAAATAATAAAGATATTAAAGACAGTGTACCTTCTATTACTTATAGTTATTTAAAAGATAAGAAGATACCTAAGTTAGATGATTATTTTAATCTCTTAAAGTATAAAATAATAAGTTGCAATGATTTAACTATCTATAATCTAGTAGATAGTGGTATTGCTACCAAACTAAAAAAAGAAATACTTAATAGTTATAGTTTTGATGAACTTATTAATAAAGTTAAAAGTAAAAATCTAACCTACTCTAGACTTTCTAGGACTTTAATTTATATATTATGTGATTATACTAAAGATATGGCTAAAGAGTTTAAAGATATTAAATATATTAGATTACTTGGTTTTTCTAATAAAGGAAGAGATTATTTAAATAAGATAAAAAAAGATGTAGATATACCTATTATTAGTAAATTTACAAGAGAAAAAGATAAGATGTTAGAATATGAATATCAAATTACGAAGATATATTCTTTAGTTTTTGATAAAGATAAGGCTAAAAGCTTAATAGAAGCTGAATATAAGATGAAACCTATAAGGGAGGAATAAGATATGGATAATATGGTTAAAACAAAGAGACAGGGACTTTTAATAGTTATTTCAGGGCCTTCTGGTTGTGGTAAGAATAGTATTATTAATGAATTATTAAAGATAAGAAAGAATACTTGGGTATCTATTTCGTGTACTAGTAGAGAACCAAGAGGTGAAGAAAAAGATGGTATTAACTATTATTTCTTATCTAAAGAAGAGTTTGAAGAAGATATTAATAATGATGAATTCTTAGAATATGCAGAATACTCTGGTAATTACTATGGTACTCCTAAGAAATATATTAAAGAACATTTGGATAAGGGTGAAGATGTAATTCTTGAAATAGAGATTCAAGGAGCTTTAAAGATTAAAGAAAAGTTAGATGAGACTGTATTTATCTTTATAATGCCACCTACTATGAATGAATTAAAAAGACGTCTTATTAATAGAAATACTGATAGTTTAGAAAAAATAGAAAAAAGGTTTAAAAGAGCTTATGAAGAGATAAATGAAATACCTAAATATAACTATGTAGTTGTTAATGATGATTTAGATAAAGCGGTTAAAAAGGTTGATGCTATTTTAGAAGCAGAACGTCTCAGAGTTGATAGAATTGAAGAAGTTTATCTAGACAGTAAAGAAGAAAAAATCCATGAAGCACTTCTTGATGATGTTAAAGACTTTGATAATTCTAGTATAGAAATAAAATAAGAGATGATATTAATTTTTAATCATCTCTTATTTTATACAAAAGTTTTCTCCATCATCACATATATTTTTTATCAAACCATCTTTTATTAAATAAGCTTTTCCATATATAGTAATAGTTCCATCAAATTCAAGTATATGAGAACCATCACATAAGCCATAAATTGTTCTTTGTTTAGACTCGCTTATTATATGATTTCTTTGGTATAGTTGCATCTCGTCAAAATCTTTAGTATCTAAAACAAAATGTGGTTCAATATTAATATTACTTAATCCTAGTCCTTTAAAATAAATTGGTTCAGAGTTATCTCCTTCTTCTGGACTATTATAGACATCATCAGCCATATTTATAGAACCAGCACTTTGACCAATAATAATGCCATTATAATTATGTAACAATTCTTTTAATTTTATTTCTTCAAAGAATTTATTCTCTATAAAAGTGTCTCCACCACTTAAAAAGATAACATTAACTTTACTTATATATTCACTTGCTTTATCTTTTGTTCTATTATCTAGAACTAAATAGTCAGAAAAGGTAATATTAGATAGTTTAAAAGCTTCAAATATCAATGATGAATAACTATCTATTTTTTCATAGTCATTTGGATCTGATGCTATGTATAATATTGAATGATTCTTATTTATTAATTTTTTAATTTGATCTACTATTCCATTAGTATTATCTATTTCTTTAGGTAACTTCATATCATTATCTTTATAATAATGTTTTGTATTACTAGTAAAAAATAACTTTTCCATAGCGGCCTCCTCATATTTATTATAATTATATAATTCTTATAAAGGAAAAGCAAGGAATAAATCCTCGCTTATTTTTATATTTCTTCAATCTTCATTAAGTTAGTAATTCTCTTAGTTTCTGTATTAGGGAAACCTCCAGTAATTACAATTAAATCTTTCTCATTAAGTTCCATAAAATCTTTAGCTTTCTCAACACTTTGTAGTAAAACTTCATCAGTAGAATCTAAATAAGGTAATGTTCCTGCATAAACACCCCAGTTTAATGCTAATCTTCTACCAGTTTTCTCATCAGTACATAAAGCAAGTATTGGAGCATCTGGTTTTAAATTACTAATTACTCTTGCAGTTCTACCACTGATAGTAGCAGCACAGATTAATTTAGCACCAAGTGCATCTGTACTAAGTACAACATTAGAGGCAATAGATTTAGTAATGTTATCTAGGCTTTCGATATCAAAAGCATAATCAAAACTTGCATATTTTTCAGTAGTTTCACAAATACTAGCCATAGCAGCAACTGTTTCTATTGGATGCTTTCCTACAGTAGTTTCACCACTTAACATAACAGCATCTGTACCATCTAATACTGCATTAGCAATATCACTAGTTTCTGCTCTTTTAGGACGAATATTATCCATCATTGTCTCAAGCATTTCAGTAGCAACAATAGATATTTTTCCAAGTCTTCTACAAGTATTAATCATTTGTTTTTGATAGATTGGAACCATTTCACTAGGTACTTCAGTACCAAGGTCACCACGTGCTACCATAACACCATCACTAACACTTAAGATATCTTCTAAGTTTTCAATACCTAAAGCACTTTCAATCTTACAAATAATTTGTAAGTCTTCTCTACCATGTTCTTTTAAGATTTCTTTAACTTCTAATACATCTTCTTTAGTAGATACAAAGGAAATAGCAAGAAATTCTCCACCATGTTCACAAGCATAGATAATATCTTCACGATCTGCATCACTAACATATGGAATATCTAGTTTAATACCAGGAACACTCATACTTTTACGATTTCCTAATACACCACCGCTTATAATCTTACATGTAACTCTATCTTCATATTTAGCGATAACTTCAAGTTTCATCTTAGCATTCTCTAATAAGATAATATCACCAACATTAAGAGAATCAATAGCACTAGGATGATTAACAGAAAATCTTTCTTTAGTACCTGTAACAGTCTCTTTAACTATATCAATAGTTTCACCTGGAACAAGTTCAATAGAATCATTTTCCATAATTCCACATCTAAACTCTGGACCTTTAGTATCCCAAAGAATAGCAACATTCATACCAGTTCTTTTTCTAACTTCACGAACTGATGCACATGCTTTTTCTCTTTCTTCTATAGTAGCATGAGAAAAGTTAATTCTTGCTACATTCATTCCTGCTCTAACCATTTTTTCCATTACATCAGGTTCATTACTAGCAGGACCTATACTACAAACAATCTTTGTCTTTTTCATTATTTACTTCACTCCTTCTAATCAAGCTATATAATTATAGCATAGTTTTATTAAAATTAAAAGAGTATTTTTCTTAAATCATATTACGAAAATTATCGAGTAGAAATATAGATTACTCTATATAGCCCTCACAGATCCGTACGTGCAGATTTCCTGCATACGGCTCTTAGTAATATAATTCATCATATAGCATATATATTTACTTTAATCTTAGGCTTGGGAAATTGGAACACTTTTAACATTCGGTTAAATTCTTCCCATGTATAACTTTTCCTTTGACTTCTTCTATTTAGCCATTTAAACAAAATTTTAATAACTTCATGAGTGTACTTAACTAATGCTAGACTATTATCAGTTATTGCATAGTAGTTATAGTGTCCTATTAGTTTTCTCTTTGTTGTTTCTATTATTTCTTTTAATGATTTACATCTACTGTTCTTAGCCCAAGTATTATATTCTTGTAATTTCTTAGCATATTTCTTCTTAGATGTTTTACGTTTTACTCTAAAGTGTTTCTTATCCTTGCTTTTACTACAGTAGTGAGTAAAGCCTAGGAAGTCAAATGTTTCAGGTTTACCTAAACCTTTTCTGTTCCTATTTTCACTTGCAAATCTTCCAAATTCAATAAGTCTAGTCTTATCTTTTGCAAATTTTAAGCCACACTCTTTAAGCCTATCTTCCATTTGTTTATATACTTCTTCTGCAGTTGATTTATTTTGAAAACATACAACCATGTCATCTGCATAGTTAACTACTTCAATAAAACCTTTATATTTGGGTTTTACTTCTTTCTCAAACCATAGTATAAGTACATAGTACATATAGATATTGGCTAGTACTGGACTTAGTATTGAACCTTGTGGTGTACCTAGTTCGCCTTTTATATATGTTCCATTTTCCATGATGCCTGCTTTTAGAAATCTTTTGATTAGTCTTAGTAAGTTTCTATCTTTGATATGCATTTCTAAACCTAACATTAACTTATCATGGTCAATGTTATCAAAAAACCCTTCAATGTCTGCATCTAGTATATAGTTAGTGCATTGCTTTTCTATACAATAGTTTAGATATTTAAGAGCATCATGGCAACCTCTACTAGGTCTAAAGCCAAACATATTATTAGTAAACTTAGGTTCAAAAATTGCTTCTACAAGTTTCTTTACTGCTAGTTGTACTATCTTATCTTCAAAATTGGCTATTGCAAGGCTTCTTACTTTGCCATTTGCCTTAGGTATATTTACTCTTCTTGCTGGACTTGGTCTATAAGCTTTATTCTTTAACTTTTCTACTACATTATCTAGGTTTTCATCTAGATTATAGAAGTATTCATCTTTAGTAACTTTATCAAGTCCCGTCGCTTTATTACCATCTAACTCATCAAAGCACTCTTTTAGTAGTTCTTTGTTTATTAAATGGTAAATAGAAGTAAATACCTCTTTAGGTCTTTCTTTTGCTATCTGATTTATTCTTGCTATTTTAGTTGTCATTATTTAATCCCTCCTTGCATAGTGATAATGTTTCTTCTAACAAGACCTATATTACTTGAACCCCTTCCTTCCTCCATATTTATTGATATGGTATCATCAGTACTATGAGTTCATCTGACTACCTATTTCTCTTCTGATATACCTTATCTTTTGGACTTGTATATATCATACCTTTCGCTCTCTTGCTTTACCATAGACTCATTGCCATTTGGACTTAAAGGAAGAAATAGGTTCTCACTGGTCATCGTATAATCATTGTGTACCATGATTAGGTCTCAGACCCCGCAGAGTTTTAATATTACATCCCCATTATCGTGATATTAAATATTGCATTCTGCAGTCACGAATACATCTGCACTCTGGTTATACTAAATATTTCGAGGCTCAATACTAACCCTAGTACCTAACTGTCTACGCTTAAACTAACTGTTACCAGTTTCGTTCCAAGACTTGTTACTAGTGGTGTGGGTTCACCTTACTAGACAGGATTTCCACCCGTTAAATTATACGACCTACCCAGTCGCACCGTAACTAATTTATTACATTTTTTTCTTGCTATAGAGAAATTAATATGATACTATTTATATAGAGAACATTTAATGGTTGAGTGTTATCTCCGAGTATTTATATTTGGAGGTGATACTATGAGTAAAAAAGACTTTTTAGTTTCAACATTATTATTTATAATAATTTTACTTATTGTATTACTTTTTGTAGTTATCATTATATTAATATAAGACATAAAACAAAAAGAAAGCACTTAACTAAACAGCATGTTTAATTAGGTGCGTACCCTTTTACAGGAGAAACACTTAACACAAGCGACATTAAATGTTCTCTTTTTTTATTATATGTAAATTTCTTTTACGTATTCATAGTATCATAAATATTAACTTTTGTCAAAAAATTATTTTTGACATTTAGGACAATAGTAAGTTCCTCTTCCGCCTACTTTAGTAGCAATAAGTTTCTCTCCACAATTAGGACAAATACCATCTTTTTTACCGTGAACAGATAGTTCATTTTGAAATAAGCCATGTACTCCTTCTGCAGAAGTAAAACTCTTAATAGTAGTACCTCCCATAGTAACAGCTTTATCTAATATTATTTTTGTATTTTTAATAATAGCATTCGCTTCATCTATACTAATACTATCTGCTCTTCTTAAAGGATTTATATGAGATGCAAATAGGATTTCATCATCATAAATATTACCAATGCCAGTAATAATCGATTGATCAAGTAAAGCTGTTTTAATAGGCACTTTCTTCTTTTTTAAAGCTTCTAATAAATAATTAGGAGTTAAACTTTTATCATAATACTCTAATCCTAAATCAGAAAGAGGCTTTAAATTATAAACTTCATCTTTAGGTAAACATGCCATTTTTCCGAACTTTCTAACATCATTAAATCTCATATCAGTATTATCAGTAAAAGTGATAATAACATGTTCATGTTTTTCTTTAGGTACACTAGGATCTCTAAAGAAGAACTTTCCTTCCATTCTTAAATGACATATTAAAGCTTTAGTTGTAAGAAAGATAACTATCCATTTACCTCTTGTTGTAATAGATTCAATTTTTTCACCTACTAAATCTTTCTTAAACTTATCTATATCACCAATAATTATATTATCCCAGTAAACATCTACTTTCTTAATAGTCTTACCTATAATAATATGCTCTAATGTCTTACTTACTGTAATTACTTCTGGTTTTTCAGGCATTATTAATCACTTCTTCCTTTTTATCTAGTATATCTCCATTGCTTAAAATAAGTGCATTTACCCTCTTCATTCACAGATATTTGAAATATTCCATCTATTTGTTGTCTAATATTACTTGGCATTAAAGTTCTAGTCATTTGCCAATTAATAATACATAATTCATCAGTGTAAGAAAGTATTTTGTATTGATAATCAATATCTTTTTGGTTATTAGCTACAACATTCCATAAATTTGTAACTTCAATAAAATCTTTACATGGTGGATCTAATGGATTTTCATAATACTTTACATTTTTATCTAATGTATTAAGAGTCTTTTCCCAATTTAATTCTTTCCAAGACTCCATAAATTCATCAATCCAGTCTTTATATCTTTTTTCTAACATTCTTTTAAACCTCCTATTAATTCGTTTTCTCTAAAACTAGTATAACATATTACCAGATTTGGGTAAATTTTATTTTAAATCTAATTTATATAATCTTTCTATCTTTTGCTCCTTTTTAAAGGTATCAACTTCTTCTATAAAAGTCCAACCAAATTTTTCATATAAACCTATATGTTTTGTATATAGAAATATCTCATCAAAGTTAATATTATCTTTAGCATTGTCAAATACGCTTTCTAGCATTTTTCTTCCATAGCCTTTACCTCTGTATTTCTCATCTATATAAACATTGGCAAGCCAAGGATAAATATCTGGTCTAACACTTAAGTCATCATAGGCAAATTGATACATACCAATAATTTCATTATCTAAAACAAGCCATAGGTTTGTGGTAATCTATTCTCTTCCATACTATGTTTCATAAAACATTTAACTGCTTCTAAACTATATCCATCACGTTTTCCGCACCAATTATACATCCATTCAGTTATTTTATCTAATGTTTCATTATCAACATTTACTAATTTTCTAACTTCTCAATTTTCCATTCAAAAACTTCTCCTACTTAGCTTCATACCAGTCATTACCTGTTTCAATATCTACTTTTAAAGGAACATCTAACTTAATAACATTTTCCATCTTATCTCTTACTAACTCTTTAACTTCATCTAACTCATCTTTATAAACGTTTAAAACAAGTTCATCGTGTACTTGAATAAGTATTTTACTCTTTAAATTTCTTTTAGTCATCTCACTATATAAGTCTACCATCGCTTTTTTAAGGATATCAGCAGCACTTCCTTGAATTGGAGTATTAAGAGCCATTCTTTCTCCTCCACTTCTTACCATATAGTTACTACTCTTTAATTCATCAATAACCCTTCTTCTATTCATAATAGTAGTAACATAACCATTTTTATAAGCTTCTCTTTTCTCTTTATCCATATATTCACTAATACCAGGATAAGTCTCTAAATAGTTATCCATAAACTTCTTAGCACTACCTACATCTATTTTTAAATCTTCTGATAGACCAAAACTACTAATGCCATATAAAATACCAAAATTAACGGCTTTAGCAGTTCTTCTCATAGATTTATCTACATCTTTAATATCTACTTTAAAGATATCGCTAGCAGTCTTAGAATGAATGTCTTTATCTTCTTTAAAGGCTTGTATTAAGTTAGTCGCTTTAGAAAGCGAAGCAAAGACTCTAAGTTCTATTTGCGAATAATCAGAACTCATAATGATAGAGTTATCTTCAGGTATAAAAGCTTTTCTAATTAATCTTGAATAATCACTTCTAATAGGAATATTTTGTAAGTTAGGCTCAGTTGATGAAAGTCTTCCTGTTCTAGTTAAACATTGATTAAAGATAGTATGAACTTTACCGTCTTCTTTTATTTTATCTAAAAGTCCAACTACATAGTTAGCATATAACTTTGTAAGCATTCTATATTCTAATACTTTATTTACTATAGGATGATATGGACTTACTTTATCTAAAATATCTCTACTAGT
>CALVUY010000056.1 GCA_944363705.1 uncultured Bacilli bacterium
GTTACTCTATCTATGAAATAGGAATCCTTGGAGGCAACGACAAGGGCGAAATAAAATTTATTTTATTTCTTATGTTCATTGTTCATCTTTTTCACTAATACTTTTCTTTACATAAGATAAAGCTTTAGTACATTCTCTTGTATCTATAGTTTTTTCATTTTCTTGATAATAACTTAATACTTTATCTTTTTCAAAATCTTTCAATAGCACAAGAAGACTATCTAAATATATTTTGCCTATTTTTAAATACTCTATATCTTCTTCTGTTAAATCTTTATCTTTGTATCTTAACATAGACATAGCTTCAAAAGCAAATTGAATAGAAAAATTTTCTTCTCTTATATCAGTATGGTAATTCATTATATATCTTTCATAACCATTAAATCTTTGCGATAAAATAACAGCAGTATCTTTAGTTAAATTATTCTTTAAAATTTCTCTATAAATATCTTTATATAAGAATAAATATATACTAGTTATCTCGTCTATTAAATCTTGTTCTATTTCTGTAGATTCATTTAATAAAGCTAGAAATATTTCTACATGGTCAAGTATTAACATTTTATTAGCTTTACTACCTATATTATAAATTCTATTATAAAAATTAAAATTTAAGTAATCTCTTAATCCACCATTTCTAGTTTTATAATTATTAAAAAAAGCTTTTCCATCATCAGTCGCTCTATCAAGAAGTAAGATAGATAATCTATTAACTGTCAAATCAAAGTCAACACCATTTATTATCTTTGCATCAAGAGTAGTTTTTCCTTCACTATATAATGTCCAAATTCTCCTAAGAAATCTAAAAGCTAAATCTGGACTAATACTTTTTAATTTCTCTTCTATAATACTATCAATCATCTCTAAAATATCTTCATCTATTTTATTATTAAAAAAAGCTTCTTCATATTTATAATTGAATGTCAATAAGTCATTTAATAAATTAAGTTCATCTTTAGTAAAACCTCTAGTATATGAACTTTTATTTATCAATATGTTATGATTGTTTTTATCTCCTAAACCATTCATACATAATTCCCCCAAGTACCTTTATTATATATTTTATTGTAGAAAATGCCAAGTAAAATGTGATATATTAATAAAGAAAAGAGGGAAGAAGATGAATTATAACATTATTTATCAAGAACTACTTTCTGATATCAAGAACTCTAAGTTAAGTTTTGATATAAAAGAATCTTTAAATGATATATATAATGATAAAGAGTTAATTGAATTAATTAATAAATATAAAGAAACAGGGGATGAAACTATAAAAAAAGAAATCTATAATAATGAGAAATTTATTAGATATAAAAGATTAGAGAATGAGACTAATCTCTTAATAATGAAATTAAATAAGATGTTTAAAGAAAGTAGTGATATAAATGAAAATAATTAGTGGTAAATATAAAGGTAGAGTTTTAAAAGGGTATACTTTAAAAGGAACAAGACCTACTATGGATAGAGTTAAAGAATCTTTATTTGCAACTATTAATGAAAAACTTGATAATAGTGTTTGTTTAGACCTATTCGCAGGAAGTGGTAATCTTGGAATAGAAGCTTTAAGTATGGGGTCTCGTGAAGTAATATTTGTAGATAAAGAATATATGGCTTGTAAAACTATTAAAAGTAATTTAACTATGCTAGATTCTAATATTAATGCAACAGTACTAAATATGGACTATTTAAAAGCCTTAGATAAACTTTATCCTAAAAAGTTTGATATTATTTTCTTAGATCCTCCTTATAAGACTGATTATTTAAGTAAATCTTTAAAGAAAATAAGTGAGTTAAATCTATTAAAGGGAATAGTAGTCTTAGAAAGTGATGATTTAGATAAGTTAGACTTTAGTGATTATTATGAAGAAGTTAAGACTAAAAAATATGGAGATAAATATATTAGAATACTAAAAAAGAAAGACTAAGAATCTTTCTTTATTTTGAAATAAAATGTTGTTCCTTTATTCTTCTTAGAAGTTACTCCATAAGGATAGTTATGTAAAAGCAAGATATTTTTAACAATAGATAGACCTAATCCAGTACCATAAACATATCTTTTATGATTTTTCTTACTACGATAATATCTATCAAAGATATGGTCTATTTCTTTCTTATCAATACCTTTACCACTATCTATTACCATAATAGTATAGTCTTTATCATCTTCTTCTACTTTAATAATAACTTTCTTATCTTCTCCAGTATAGTTTAAAGCATTATTAAGTAGATTATATATTACTTGTTCTATCTTCTTTTTATCTGCATCAATCACTAACTCTTTTATGTTATCATGAATAAACTCTATACTATATCCATCTTTAATAACATAAATATTATGCTGTTTTACAATTTTTTCTATTAGTTTAATTAAATCAAAACTACTAATATCAAGTTTATCTAAATCGTTCTCTACCTTTGTTAAAGCTAGGATATCATTAACTAATTCATTAAGACGATTAACTTCTTCAATAATAATAGTTAAATTATTTTTACACTTCTCTTTATCATTAATATTAATATCTAAAATTAACTCAGCATAAGCTTTAATCATTGTAAGAGGTGTCTTTAAATCATGAGAGACATTAGCCATTAAATCTTTTTGTAATTCTTCAGTCTTAGAAAGTTCATCTTTCATATCATTTAAAGCATTAGTTAAATCCACAAGTTCTTTAATATCACTTGTCGTTTCAAATTTAGTCTTAAGTTTACCTTTAGAGATTAATTTAGCAGCTTTAGATATTTTTGTTATTGGATCAGATAATCTTTTAGAAATGAAATAAGCAACTACTATACTAAGAAGTAAGACTACAATACTAACAACAATTAGCTGTTGTTCAATAATATTTATAGTGGAATCTAGTGGTATAAGAGAAGTAGATATAAATATATATAGATTATTACTTAATTTAGTAGCACTCATTATGCTTTTTTCTTTAGTAAAATTATTAACTAAATTATATGTTTTAGATTCTTTATTACTATTGATAAAGTTTCTTTTAATAGTTCTACTTCTAAGTCTACAATTATTTCCATAACTAGAATATAGATTATCTCCATTACTATTAGTTAGTTCAATACAAACATTCTCTTTATAAGATACTTTATCAAGTTTATCATATAAAGAAGTATCGTTTTCAGTAACTAAAATATCTTTAGATAGATTTTTAATAGTTTTAGTCTTAGTCCATTCATAGAAAGTATCTATAAATATAACTTGGAAAAAGAAAAGAAATATTAAAATAAATAGAGAAAATATAGCCAAGTACATAAATATTTTAGTAGCAAGTTTATTTTTCATCATCAAATTTATATCCTATACCTCTAACTGTAACAATCAAATCTCTATATCTACCTAAATTATTTCTAAGCATCTTTATATGGGTATCAACAGTTCTATCATCTCCATAAAAGTCATAACTCCATATTTTATTTAAAAGCTGTTCTCTTGAAATAGCCATTCTTTTATTATGAATAAAGTACTTTAATATAAGAAACTCTTTAGGAGTAACATTAATCTCTTTATCATCAATTTTAACAGTATGCTCTAAGAAATTAACAACTAATTTATCATAAGAATAACTATCAACATCTCCTTTAGTCCTCTTTAATATAGCTTTTACTCTAGCCATTAACTCACGAGGAGAGAAAGGTTTACATAAATAATCATCAATACCTCTATCAAAGCCTTCTAATTTATCGATTTCATCATCTCTTGCCGATAATATTATAGTAGGTATTCTTTTTTCTTTAGGAATACTATTAAGAAGAGTAAATCCATCCATAATAGGCATCATAATATCTAAAATCATTAAATCAAACTTTTCACTATTTAATAGTTCTAAAGCTTTAACACCAGAATCTGCTTCCATAATTTCATAACCTTCTAAAATAGAGTATTCTTTAATAACTTCTCTAATATTCTTCTCATCATCTACGATTAGAATCTTTACTTTTTGCAAAACTACCACCTCTTTGGCATATATTATAACATAGTAAAAGGTGAAGAAATGAAAAAAATTAAAAGCATAGTTAATAATATAAAGTTCAATAGTACAGTTTTAGGACTTATAAGTGGAGCCTATACAGTTAATACTTTATATAATGTTAATTTAGTAGAGAATAATATTTATCTTAATAATAAGAATGAATTTTATGCGACAAGTTTAGTTTATGGTGTCCTAATGGCAAGGTTCATTTATACTAATCATAAAGAGAGTAAAGAATTAGGGAAGATTGATAAAATAAAAAGAATAGAATAAAAACTCCATTCTTCCTACATAAGCCTTTCACGAACTTATCGTAATGCTTCGGATAGAACAGAGTTCTTATGAAATAATTATATCATTTAAAGTACTAAGTTTTCAATTGTTATTTAGCCAATTTGCAATATCAATGATTTCTATTCCTTCATATTGGTAAGTATCATGCTTAGTTCTTGCTATTAAGATTTTAGGATAAGCATCTTTTATATTAAGTAATGATGATGTTTCTCTTTCAAATGTTTTAGTATCTTCTATATTATCAGAAACTTGAATGTATATTTTCTCATCTCTTTTAGTTGCAACGAAATCTATTTCCTTATTATATAAAACTCCAACATATACTTCATACCCACGTCTTAATAATTCTATTGCAACTATATTTTCATAGATTCTTCCATAATTCATATTCTTGGTACCAAGTTTTGCATATTTGAAAGAATGGTCAGATAGATAATATTTATCTTGAGAAGCTAAATATTTTTTACCTTGAATATCAAATCTTCTAATATTATAAAATGCAAAAGCTTCACATAAATATTTAACATATAGTCCAACTGTTTTATCGTTAGCTTCTATTTTGTTTGAATTAAGAGTATTAGCAATAGTTCTATAAGTAGTTAAATTAGAAATATTATCCATCAAAAAGTCACTAATAGAATCCATTAAAGGTAGATTTTTAATTTTATTTCTTTCTACAATATCTCTAACAATTAAAGTTTTATAAACATTATCGATATATGTATATTTATCTTCCCTGTTTTTATATAAATAAGAACCTGATAATCCTCCTTCTAAAACATATTTATCAAAAGAATCACTAGTATTATCAAGTTCATAATACTCTAAAAATTCTTTATAAGAGAAGGGGAAAACCTCTATTTCAAATGTTCTTCCTGTAAAAAGAGTTGCTAAATCACTTGATAAAAGAAAAGCATTAGAACTAGTTATATAAATATCATATTTTTCTTTAGCATGTATTCCATTTATAGCATTTTCAAAACCTTCACACATTTGCACTTCATCTATTAAGACAAAGTTCTTTTTACCTTCGATATATTTTGATTCTATATAGTTATATAGCTCATGATATTCTTTTAAGTATTCATTTTCAGGAAAACTAAAATTAATATGTATGATATTATTATTATCAACATTTTTAACTATATATTTTTTAAACATCTCTAGTAGTTTTGATTTACCAGAACGTCTAACACCAGTAATAACTTTTATATCTGGAGTATTCATAACATCAATAAGTTTAGTTAAATATTCTCTTTTAATAAGTCTCATTTTAATTTCACCTCTATATTTATTATAAGCTTTCACTTCGCAAAAAGCAAATTTTTCCGATTTTGCGAAGTGATTTTATTTTTTAAGACTTGTTTTAACTTGATATAAGTTATAGAAAGTTGTAAATATTACATTTAAACTTGTAGAGAAGATAAGTCCCCACATTCCTATTTTTAATAAAGAGAAAATAAGTAGGAATATTGTTCTAATTAAAGTACCTATAATAGTTGCCTTAAGTCCTAACTTAGTTAATCCCATAGCATCTAAACAAGCAGAGAGTGGTGCTTGTATATACTGTAAAATACAAATAGGGGCAAGAAATCTCATATAAGCGACTCCTTCATGAGTATTATAAATTAATCCTAAGAAGAACTCTGGGAATATAGCGAGAAGAAGAGAAGCAGGAACTCCTATTAAAAGAGATATTCCAATCGCTTGTTTTAATTTCTTTTTAGCATAGTCATAATGCTTATTACTTGTCGCTTTTGATATAACTGGTAGTAAGGCTTGACTTATCGCCATTGTAAAGAAAGATGGCAATAGAATTAGGGGCATAACAAAACCACTAATAACACCATATTCTGTTACAATAAATTTAGAACTATATCCTACATAAGTTAGAGCATTTGTTAGTATTATAGGTTCTAAAAAGTATCCAAAAGAACCAACTAATCTACTTGCAGTTGATGGAATACTTATATTCATCGCTTCTTTTGCATACCCCTTAGAAAAAGCAAGATCTTTTTTCTTTATAGTCAGATTCTTTGGTAAGAAGAAAAATAATACTAAAATAGATGAAAGTTCACTAATAATATTAGTTAATATTACAAAAGTAACGGCAACTTCTAAGCCTTTATTTATAAAAATAGGAACACCTATAATAATTAAAATAAGTCTTATAATATCTTCTAAAACATTAGAAGTAACATGAGGAAGCATTTGTTGTTTACCAAAGAAATAACTTCTTAAGATACTAGAAGTACTAGTTAAAGGTAAAACTACACATATTGCAAGAATAGGAAGTAGGGCTCTTTCTTCATGTAAAAAGTTAAAGGCAAGAGTAGGGGCAATAACAATAACAAAAGAAATTATTATAATATTAATTATTAAAGATATTGGAAGTAAAGAAAAAAGAAGTCTTTTATTATTCTTAGAGTCTTCTGCAATTAACTTTGATAAAGCAGTGGGAATACCAAATTGACATAGACCAATTAATAAAGAGAAAGTAGGTAAGACTAACATATATAATCCAATTCCTTCACTACCCATTAGTCTACTCATAACTATCTTTATAATCATTCCTAAAGCTTTAGTTAAAAAGCCTCCAATAATTAGAATAATTGTTGATTTTATAAAGGTCTCTTTTCGCATATAGTACCCCTCCTAATTATATATATGACTGTAAAACGTAAAAAATATGTAAAAATATGTTCGTAAATAAATGTAAATATCTTTTGTAAAGTCTGTGCAATTTTTCTGTAAAATTTTATGTAACTACTTTTTTAATATTTAAGACTATGCTAAACTGAATTTATCAGTGTAGTAAAGAGGTGTCGATTAATGGAAAATATAATAGATTTTTTAGCAACTAAGGAGGTTTTAATAGTTCTAGCAATTATTGGACTTATTTTATTTGTTTATTTTATCCTATGGTTCCATGAATTTATGAAAAAACATGAGGAGAAAAAGAAATTACAAAATAATACTATGGAACTTAATAAATTAGTAGAAGAAGTTGCAAGAGCGAATAAGGAAGAAAATGCTAGGAAAACTACTCCTATTACAAAAGAGGAACCTAAAAAGGAAGAAATAAAAGAAGAAAAAATAGAGATTCCTGAAGTTAACAATACTACTATAGTTAATCCAGTCATTGTCCCTGAAGAAAAAGTTGAAGTAGTAGAAGCCAAGTCAACTCCTGAAGTTGTTATTGAAAGTGTTGCCTCTAGTCCTATTGAAGTAGAACCAGTAGTTGTTAGTGTCAAAGAAAATCCTGTTAATATAAATGATAGTATTAAGTTAAATAACCAGTTTGAAGAAAAGGTAGAGGTAGTAGAACCTACTGTTATTACACCTGTTGAAAGTCCTAAAAATGAAGAAGAAGTAATTAAATATAAAGATGAAGTTTATACTGAAAGTGAAGCGAAAGCTGAACTTGAAAGAATTACAGAAGAGTTAAAGAAACTAGAATCTGAAGAGAAAGAAGAAAATATAGAACTTACTAAGTTTGAAACAGAACAAGAAGAAAATGCTATTATTAGTTTAGATGAATTAATCGCTAAAGGTAAAACAATTACAGAACAAAATGAAGTAACACAATATCAAGATGATGGTAATGAACCTATAAGTATTCAAGAATTAGAAGAAAGATATAGAAAAGAAAAAGAACAAGTTGAAGTACTAGAAGTAGAGGAAGAACCTAAAGAAGAAAAGCCTAAACTTTCTATTGATGACTTCTTAAGTGCTAAAGAGAAAGTTACACCATTAAAAGAAGCTTATAGTGAAAAGAAGAGTACTTATCATCCAAGTCCTATTATTAGTCCTATATATGGTATTGAAGAGGAACCAGTTAAGAAAAATACAACTTTAGAACTCGAAAATACTGCTAATTATGATAAGTTTGATGAAGAGATTAGAAAAACTAATGAGTTTTTATCTAAGTTAAAAGAGTTACAACAGAAGTTAGATTAGCTTAATAATTACATTTTATTAAGCTTTTTTGATTCCTTATTAGTGCTTTATTCCTAATTAAATCAACAAAAATTACGAAATTTCGTAATTTTTTTCAAAAAACTATTGATTAACCGTATATGCTATGTTACATTATTAGCAGGAGGGATACTCATGGATAAAAATAAAGAAGATAAGTTAAAAGAATTAGAGTATGATTTTGTACAAGATTTTATTAAATTAAGAAAGGATAATCA
>CALVUY010000057.1 GCA_944363705.1 uncultured Bacilli bacterium
TGCTATACTAAAGTTAGTATAGTATTTTAATGATAGATAGTACTATAATTAGTTAAATAGTAAGGATTGGTGTGTTTTATGAAACAAACTATTTCAATTTTTTTCTCTAATCAAAAAAATAGAAATATTGTAGGAGTTACTATAGGAGTAATAGTATTATCTCTCATAAGTATAATCCCTTTTTCACTAGCGGCACCGACCCCTATTGGCAGTGTTGAGATTAAATCGGAAGAGCTAGATTATGATCAAAAAGCTCCTGGCAGTTTTAAAATTACCAAGAGTGCCAAATGGATCTCTAAAGGAAAAGCACAAATCACTTTTGATGTTGATACAGTTGTAAAGACAGCTAATCAGTATACAGATATTATTTTTGTATTAGATATCTCCGGTAGTATGAGTGGTAATAAATTAAACAGGGTAAAAACTGATGCAACAGAACTAGTGAATAGTTTACTTTCCAATACTAATAATAGAGCTGCTTTAATTACTTTCGAGACGACCTCACAGATTGTATCAAATCTTACTAATAATAAAGATGAACTAGTTAATAAGATAAATGAATTACAAGTAGCTGGTTGTACCAATTATTATCAAGCCTTAGTAAATGTGGATAATATTTTGAAAAATTATCAAAAAGAAAATGGTAGAGAAGTAATAGTTTTATTTTTGACAGATGGCTATCCTAATGAAGATGTCCCAAATGAAGAAAGTCAATATAGATATTTAAAAGAACAATATCCTTATATGATTATTAATGGAATTCAATATGAGATGGGCAGTGACATATTAGATCCCATTAAGAGGATTAGTGACAATCAATATATCGCAGATATGGAAACTCTAAATAATGTACTATTTGATGCCTCAGTAGCGCCAATCTCATATGATAATTTCAATATTACAGATTATATAGACAGTAAATACTTTGATATCAGCAGTATAGATGATATCACGGTAAGTCAAGGTAAGGCTGACTTAAATAATAATAAGATAGACTGGTCTATTGATAATTTGAGATCTGGAACAAACGCAAAAATGACAATAGAGGTTAATTTAAAAGATGAATATTTAAATAAAGGTGGTATTTATCCAACAAATGAGAAGGAAGTAATAACTTCAACAATAGATGAAAATAATGAAAATATTACCAGTACTTTAACACCAATTTTAGCAGATAACTACCAAGTTATTTACGACGGAAATGCACCAGACGGTTGTACAGTAGAAAATCTTCCGACTTCACAAAAACAATCAGTATTTAATACAGTAAGGATAACTGATACCCAACCAGAATGTGCTGGTTATAAATTTAAAGGATGGAAAGTAGTAAATACGAATGTAAAAACAGTCAATAATGAGTACTTCATAATGCCAGAGGAAAATGTAACAATAAGAGCTGAGTGGTCCAAATTGTCTATTACAAAATCGATGGATGGTAAAATTTCAACTGTTGAGAATCTATATAATATGATGGCAAGAAATTCAAAGTTAGATACAAATGTTGACTTTTCTAAAGTACCAACAACAGGAATATATGAATTATCTAGTACGAAAGATGATGAATTTCCAGTATATTATTACCGAGGAGCAGTTACAAATAATAATGTGATGTTTGCAAATTTTTGTTGGAAGATAGTAAGGACAACGGGAACTGGAGGAGTAAAACTAATATATAATGGAGTTCCAAGCAGTGATGGAACTTGTAGTAATACAGGGGCAGCAAGTCAAATAGGAACGAGTGCATTTAATTCATCATCATCATCATCACCAGCAGATGTAGGGTATATGTATGGAACAAGATATACATCTAGTTCTAAGTCAATGAGTAGTAGTTCAGGATTTGTATATGGAAATGATGTAACTTATGAAAATGGAGTTTATACTCTAACAGATACAATGACTAGTACTGGCTGGAGTAGTGATTATAAAACTATCGCCACAAAATATCATTATACATGCTTTACAACAGGAAATACTTGTAGTTCTGTGTATTATATTCACTCTTTTGGAGCTTCTAGAGTTGCCTTTTATTTAACATTAAGTGGCGGAAAAAATATAGAAGATGCCAAAAGTGAAATGTTTACAAATACGACGAACTCTAGGGTGAAAAACACAATAGATACATGGTATCAAAATAATATGACAGCTTATACAGATTATTTAGAAGATACAGTGTGGTGTAATGATCGAAGTATATTAAGTGGACCATTAAAAGGAAAGGACGAGGATTCATCAAGTAATACGTATACATATTTTAGTGCAACAGGAAGAAATTTAGTTTCACCATATAAACCGAGTGTTATCTGTCCGAATATAAACGATAGTTTTACAGTAAGTAGTAGTAATGGAAATGGAGCATTAACTTATCCAGTAGCATTACTAACAGCAGATGAGGCAACACTAGCAGGACAAGGAAGGAGTGGATATAGTTCTTCATCATACCTATATACAGGGCAATATTGGTGGGCTTTGTCGCCTAACCTGGTCAGCAACAACGCTATGGAGTTCTTCGTGTATTCGCTTCTGACCAACGACCGCGTCACCCGCGCGAACGGCGTCCGTCCGTCGGTTTCACTAAAGCCTGGGACAACACCATTTGACGGAGATGGAACCGTAAATAATCCATACATCATAAAATAGATGGGTTTGTCCCAATCCCCAGACATGTGTATATTCCCCACGAAAACCCTTTCGTGGGGTAATTAAGGGTTAAACTATTATATAATTATATATAGATTAACTTAGGATTATGTCGTTAAAAAGGACTGGTACTTTCTGTGTACCGTGAGTCGTGTTGGGCTTTGTCGCCTAACTATTTCAACAACAACAACGCTAACGAGTTCAACGTGAATTCGAATCTGAGCAACAACAACGTCAACAACACGAACGGCGTCCGTCCGTATTTTCGCTATTTTTCGGCCAAATTCATAACAACGAGTTTGCTATGGTGGAGTTTGGCTACTCACATTAAGTGAAACAGATATAATTCTATGGCTAGATTATCCTAAATAATTGGTAGACAAACTATTATAGCTAGTAAAATTATTTGAAACCTTTAATAGTTTTAGCTACCCAGATTAAGGAGCAAGTATGAAAGAGAGGAGCAATTCTATTAATAGTCAAGATTTTAGTTTATACAATAAAATCTTAGACTATAGTGATTATGTAAAAAAATACATAACGATAATGATCCCTAATGTCAGAAGGGATCTAAGGATTCACTTATTAGATGAAGTTTATATGCTATCAAAAAATATGTTTTATGCTACTTATAACAAAGGTAATATTCGAATTAAGTATTTAATTGAGATGCAAGTAAATATTTCACTTATTGATATGATGAGTTCAGAAATTATGAGCTTAAATTGTGTCAAAAAATCTTATGTTGATACATCTATAAGGAAATTATCTAGTATTAAAAATATTATTTATGCATGGAAGTTTAATGAAGAAGAAAAAAGAAAGTAGAAATATCTATGATCAATATATAACAAGAGAAAATATTTATAAGACATATTTTGATGATGCAAAAATTATGTGGTATTTATTTGATTATAAATATGTTAAAAATTCTGTTTCTTTTGGGAATACTCCTTATGATAAAGTAATAGATAAACTTCGGAAATTAGATATTAGTTTCCTTGTTGTTGATGGTGATAAAGAAAGTTTAAAATCTATAAGGGCTCAAGATATTTACCTATCTTATCTAGCGCTCGCTAATAAGAGTTTTAAAAAGCCAATAATTAAGGAACAGTTGGTTTCCAAACTTCAAAAAATATTAGATTGTAATACTGATCGTTATGAAGAAATTTCTCTTTTTTTAGATAATTTTATTGATTAAATTTTGTATGGTTAGTGGGTGATAATATGAAAAAAAATAAATTATTGATTGTTGCTTTTGTTGGTATTTGTATATCTATCTTACTTTATTTCTCCTCTACATCTTATGCTATTATTTTGGATAATGATGTTAGAGTCGAAGAAAATAGTGATTTAACATATTACTTAGATATTAGTTATGATGGTAAGGATAAGAATGTAGTTATGTCTAGTGATACTGCAAGAGCCGAGATCAGAAGTGATTATATTTATGTAGAAGATAAAATACCTGATGGACTAGTATTTAAAGAATTTATAAATAGTAGTGATGGTTCCATTGGTGCAGTGGAAAGAGGGGATAGTTCTAAGAGTTGTTCTGGTAGTGTTGTAGGTGGTTATGAAGGGCTTAAATATGATGAAGCTACTAGAATGGTTTCCTTTAGTATTAAAGATTTACAGGCTGGATGTAAGCTTACAGTTGGTATCGTTACTACTACACCTAGCCTAGGCGCCGAAAAGAGAATGGATTTTTTCAATACAGCTTTCGCAAGAGAAGGTAATTTTTCAGCCAAATCTAATACCGTTCACGTATTTATGGGAGAAGAGAATTCTACTTTATACAATGTTACTTATCAATATACTGGAGAGATTCCTCAAAATGCCCCAGAATTGCCTACTAGTATGACTTATACTAGTGGGGCTTCCGTTGGAGTATTAAATGATGTCTCAATGGAAGGGTATGATTTTAGTGGCTGGGATAGTAGTGATGTTTCTATTAGTAATAACTCATTTGTGATGCCCAGTAAGAATGTAGTGTTTACCGGTAGTTTTACAAAGAAGAAAACACGAGAAGTTAGCTATTCTATCTCTGGTACTATTCCTGATGGATATTCAGTACCAAACAACAAAAGTTATGGTATTGGTGATAATGTTGTGATTGACTCCTTAAAGATAGGAGATGAAATTAATGGTTATCGCTTTTTAGGATGGACGTCTGATATCATCGATATAGGTGATGGAGTATTTACTATGCCTAATCAAGACATTACTTTAGTCGGAAGTTTCGAAAAGATTAGCTATAAAGTCACTTACAAATTCCAAGGAACGGTTATTCCTCCTAATGCAGATAGTCTGTTACCAGAAGAAAAAGAATATTATCCGGAAGAGACAGTGATATTAGCTGATGATTTAGAAGCTAGTGGTTATAAATTTCTAGGTTGGTACAAAGCAAAAACCTTCAAAATGCCCGCTAATGATATTGTAATCTATGGAGAATGGATGATAGAAAATGGAGTTTTTTCTCCTATCATAAAAAAAGAAATAGTAAATGAAAAGCCTAGCTACAAAGAAAATGATAAAGTAGAGTTTGAGATAACTGTTCAAAATACAGCAACCTATCCCATTAGAGATGTTAGAATAGAAGAAAATACTAGTGGCAGCTATTTTGTACCTGCTGAGGGATATGAAGTCTTAAGTGATAGTATCGCAAATATCCCAAGTATACCCGCGGGAACTACAGTAGTATTAAGATCTGAATTTATCGCACCAGCTGATATTTATAAAGAAATTACCAATGAAGTAGAACTAACTGGCGCCCTTGCAGATAATAATTATCATCTAGATACTAGTAATGAATATAAAGCGAAGGCTAGTTTTATGATATTTAATCTGATACTAAAAGTTAATAGAATAGATAAAAGTAACAATTTATTAGCGGGATATGAATTTGGTTTATATAGTGATAAAGATACAAGTAATTTAATATCTAAAGGAACAGAATTTGATAATTTAGAAGTAGGCAACACTTATTATTTAAAAGAGTTGACTGCACCAAGTGGATATTCTAAATTGAATAAGATATTGCCAGTAGTAGTTGGTAAGGATGGTAATATTTCAATTGAGGGGTATGATATTAGACTAGATAATAATAAAGCCATAGTAGATATTGTTAGTAGCAAACCTATTTTTTCAGACTTACCTAATACATTTGATTCTATACTAATTTATTTAGGGTTATTTGTAATATCAGTAATAATCATTATTGGAATAGTTATATATATAAGGAAAGTAAAGAATAAAAAAATACAACAGGATAAAGATGGCGATATAGGAGTTTTATAGTAGGGGAGTTTATGAAATTAAAAAAAATATTATTAACATTGTTATTTTTGCTTTCTTTTGCTGTTATGATATTTTCTTTAATCAAAATAGTTCTGTGGGGAATTGATACTTATAGAACAAAAAAGGAAATTAATAAAATTAAAGAAATCGTCAATATTGATGAAATTGATACGACTGGTGATGATGTAAGTAAGTTTATTAATGTTGATTTTGAAGAATTAAAAAAGGTTAATAGTGATGTTGTGGGATGGATTAGAGTAGATGGAACTAATATTGATTATCCATTCGTTCAATATAAAAATAATAGTTATTATTTAAATCATTCTTTTGATAAATCAGTTAATGATGCAGGATGGGTATTTTTAGATTACCGTAATAATATAGATGAATTAGATACAAATACTATTATTTATGCTCATGGTAGAGTAGATGGAACTATGTTTGGTAGTTTGAAAAATACTTTGGACAGTGATTTTTTTAAGGATAAAGGTGAAAAGTTAGTCAAGCTTTCAACTGTTAATAATAGTTACTTGTTTGAAATTTTTAGTGCCTATCGTATTCCTACTACCGACGATTATCTTTATAATAATTTTGGTAGTAGCCAAGATTATGAGAAGTTTTTGGATACAATTAAAAATCGGAGTATATATAACTTTTCTGTAGATGTTTTAAATACAGATAAGATTATTACTTTATCTACTTGTTATAATAGTATAGATAAGGTAGTAGTGCATGCTAAATTAGTGGACAGTAAAAATGCTGGTTCAATGTCAAATAGTGTTGGTGAAACAAAGACTTATGATAAATGAACTACGTAAGAGGACTAGAAATTAGTTCTCTTTTATTGTGTAATTAAAGGATTATAAATTCCTTTAATCAGCATAATTCTAGTTTTTAAATGTGCAAATTTTCTATAACCACAAGCATTATGCATAAGTTGTTTAATAACATTATTTGTTCCTTCAACAATTCCGTTAGATAATTCGTAATCAAAAGCATTGATGATATAACTTTCGAAATTTAAAAATGTTTTAATGGCTTGTTTAGTATATTTATTTAGCTTCTTATTATCAACATTATGAATAATATTAAGAAATTTTTCTTTATCTCTTTTAGTGATAGATTTAATAATTCCTTGATATAAGTTATATACATAATTTAGTGTAGTATCCGTATTTATAAGATACTGAACTATATCATATTGACTAATTTCTTTATTAAAGTTTTTAGAATATTTTTTGTTAGTCTTGTCCAATTCATCTTCATTTTTGAGTATTAATTTCTAATATTTTTTAAGTTTATTATAGTTAGGATTTGACTTATTACATAAACTAAGCCTTGTTTTATCTAAGGCATTTCTAATTTGAATAATGATATGAAACCTATCAGGAATTAAAATAGCCTTAGGAAAGAGTTTATGCATTAATTTATAATAAGGTTTAAATAAGTCCATAGTAATAAATTTGACATTATTTCTTTCGGAGCGTGGATATCTAGAAAAGTATTTATAGATGTCATTAGAAAGTCTAGAATTATTAATATCAAATATATTTTTTTTATCATGATCAACGATAATAAAAGCCATTTTAGAGACGGTATCTTTAGTAGCTTTAAACTCATCGATACCGAAAGAGGTAGGTAGCTTACCATTATTTTTAATCAATTCATCTTTAGATAGATCATAAAGAATTCTGTTGGTGGAATTAGTAGAAATACCATTTCGAAAGGAAATGTTTTTCTCAGAGTCCTTAGTCATTAAATCCAGAGTTACGGATTTATGAGTATCATTAGAGATTTGTTTATGAAAATCAACAATATCGGTAGAAGCGGTAAAAGTATGATTACAATGTTTACAGAGAAATCTTTGTTTATCTAAAAGCAGAAGTGTATTATAATTCGAAACTTTAGTAAGTTTGATTTTACAATTTTTCTTAAAATTCCATTTAATAATATCGTTAAAGCCTTCATTAATACAACCACATTTAGGACAATAATCAGGGATATAAGTTAGATATCCATGAAAAATTTTTGTTTGGATGCCTTTTATTTTCTTAATTTCTAAGCAATCATCTTCAAAATAAATATTTTTGTCTTTAATATTTAATATTTTTTTAGTATAATCAGTATGAGTCATATAATCAGATCCTTTCGATGTTTTATTGTGCAATTACATTGTATCATAGGTTTCTGAAATGACTCTTTTTTATAGACTAAAATAGTGTCAGCAATTTTACTCACCAACACTATTTATTATAGAACC